>QGVH01000028.1 GCA_003242735.1 bacterium
CCGAGCCCGACGGCCCCATCACCGCCACGTACTCGTTGCGCTCCACCACCAGATCCACCCCCCTCAACGCATGCACCACCTCCGCCCCAAGCACATAGTCCTTCCGCAAACCCTCGATCCGGATGACGGTATCCGAGATGGTGCGCCCCGCCGCACGTCCGCTCACAGCTCCCTCCCGACCAGCGCCTCCAGCTCGGCCCGCGCGATCTGGTAATCATAGCGCGCCGCGACCCTGTCCACTTCCGCTTGCATGAGGTTGATCTGCGAGGTGATCTGGTCCAGGATCGTGGACGCGCCGAGACGATAGCGCTCCTGCTGCACGCGCAGGTCTTCTTCCGCGACGCGAACCGCCTCCTCCGCGAGCACGATCCGCTGCTCCGCGAGCCGCAGGTTCGCGAGCACCGTCTCCAGTTGGGCTCGCGCCGCCCTCCGCGCGTCCTCGAGCTGCGCACGGGCCACCGTCGCCTGCACCTCCGCGCGCTCGATGTTCGCCTCCCGCGCGAAGCCGTTGAACACCGGGTACGAGAGGCTCAGCCGCAGGCTCCAGCTCTTGGTCCCGCCGTCCAGCGTCGCGGTCTGGTTGGCCCAGTCGTAGCCCCCGGAGAGCCGCAACGACGGGAAATACTGCGCACGTGCCGCCGACACCCCTGCATCCGCCGACCGCGCCGCGCTCTCGGCCGCGCGCACCGAGGGCGCGCTCTGGAGCACGAGCGCCACGAGCTCCTCGTCCGACACGCCGAGAGGCCTCGGCTCGAGCGGCTCCGTGAGCCGCGCCCCCACCGCGCCATCCATCCCGATCACACGGCCGAGCTCGAACATCGCGGTCCGCCGCTGGGCCTGCGCCTGGAGCAGCGACTGCCGCGCGTTGGCGATCTCGAGCTCCGCGCGAAGGACGTCCGACCGCGTCGCCGTGCCGGCCCTCATCCGGCGCTCCGCCGCCTCCCGGACTTCCTGCGCCCGGGTCAGACCGGCTTCCGCCACCCGGATCATCTCATCCGCGCGCAGGACGTCGAAGAACGCCCGCTTCACCGAGAGGATGACGGCAAAACGCTGGTTCAGCAGCGAGGCCTCGGCCGCGTCCGTCTCCGCCCTGGCCTGCCGCAACTCGGCACCCCGGCGCCCCCCCGTGAACAGATCCACACTGCTCGACAGCCCCGCGCTGTACGTGTCCCTCGACCCGGTCACGGTCGTGTTCGTCTGCGGGTTGAACCGCTCCGTGCTCGACCGCGACGCGCCGGAACTCAGCGAGATCGACGGCAGGAACGAGCCCCACGCGCTCCGCTCCGCGGCCACGGCGGTGCGCACGGCGCCGCGCCCCTGGATCAGCGCAGGGTGGTTGCGCATCGCCGCCGCAATGGCTTCCTCCAACGTGACGACCGCCTCGGGCTCCTGCCCCGCCGCGGGCGTCGCGACCGCCGCGATCCAAGCGACCAAGCCCAGGCCGAGGGCACGGCCCGGCGTGGCGACCCACTCGAACGACCTCCACCTCATTGGTCACACCCTTTCTGCGAACCGTTCTGCTTGTGTGGCCGAAGCCGCCGCTCGGCGCGCAGTCGGTCGTACTCCGCGCGCTGCTCCGGCGTCAGCACCGCCCGGATCTCCGCGTGCGCCGAATCGACGATCGCGCGCAGCGTGGGGCCGTGCTCCTCCCAGAACGCCTCCGTCTGCTGACGACGCCGTTCGAGCACCGCCTGGATCCGCTGACACTGCTCCGGCGTGAGGTCGAGCTGGTCCAGCACGCTCCCGGCCCCCCGCTCGCGGGGGCCGCGTTCCTCGGCGTGCTGCGCCGCGGCCGTCGCCTCCCGGCTGGACGACAGCCGCACGGCCGCGGCGCCGGCGAGTCCGCCGATCAGGAACGTCGCGGCGAGCAGCGCGATCCCCAACAGCCGGGCCTGGCGTTGCGACTCGGGGAACGTCATGGCGCCTCTCTCTCCAGAGCGAGCAGCAGGTCGGACGTCGTGGGTGCGCGATCCTCGGTGAGCCAGAGCGAGACCGGCTCACCGAGCTCGAGGGCTTCCTCCAGCCCCGCGACCGGCGCCGGCCGGATCTCCACCTCCCGGTCCAGCACGCTGAGCGTCGCGGCCGCGGCCGCAGCGAGCACGATGCCCGCGGCGAGCGCAGGGCGGAGCCAGTGCCCGATCTCCGCGATCACGCTGCGCGACGCCGCGCGCCTGGCGAGCTCGGGGGCCGCCGCCGTCGTGATCGCCCGGACCAGTCGCTCCCAGCGGTCGGGGTCGGCCGCGGGGTCGAGCGGCGAGAGATCGATCCGATGCTCGTCCATCAGCCCTCCTCCATCAGCTCGGCGCCGAGTCGGGCGCGAAGTCTCCTGCGCGCCTGGAACAGGTAGGCGCGCGCAGTGCTCTCCGGCACTCCCAGGTGCTCGGCCACCTCCCGGTGCCGCCAGCCCTCCAGGTCGTGGAGCAGCAGCGCCGCGCGCTGTGGGTAGCTCAGGTCCTCCATGGCCGCCAGCAGCCGATCCCGCAGCTCGGACCGTTCGGCCTGGTGGCCTGTGTCGTGTCGCCCCGCCATGCCCACGACGTTCTCGAGCGGCAACGCCGAGCGCACCGACTGCGCACGCCGGAGGTTGAGCGCGCGGTTGCGGACGATCTGGAGCAGCCACGCCGCAAAGCGATCCGGCCGCCTGCACTCCTCGATGCGCTCCAACGCCGTGAGGAACGCGTCCTGACAGACGTCCTCCGCGTCCGCCGGCTCCCGCACCACGCTCAGCGCGACGGCGTACGCCGCCCGCAGATGACGCCGCACGAGCTGCTCGAAGGCGGAGGCATCGCCGGCGCGCGCACGCTCGACCAGCCGGGCATCGGCATCACGCATCGCTACACACTTGACACGGCTGCGAGGCGAAACGTTGAAGGGGGCGCGGGGAAGATGGCGCCCGGATCCGCTACACCGGCCGGTTCGCGGCGTGCCGGGGCGGTGCCGACAGGCCCGCCGCGGGCGGGCCGGAGAAGCGCCACTCCCCCGCGCACCGCTGGGGGTCGGACCGGTGGCCGGAGCACGAGCGCCCGGGAGCGACGCGGCACCGCCCGCGTCCGGTCCACCGCTGGCGCGGAGATCGGACGGCTGCCGGCAACGGCCGTCCGCCGCGCTGGCGCGACGAGGACGCCGAGGACGGGGTGTGGTTCAGGGCGCGCGCTCAGGGAGTCGCTCCTCCGCGTTGGCCGCAGCGCCGCCAGCGTGGCTGGCGGCGAGACACGCCAAAATGCGCAGCCCGTTCGCAACCAACAAGAGCGGCGCGGAGGAGTGGCTCCTCCGCGCCCCCCGCTCCTTCACGCCGATCGCCGGTATGCCGCGCCGCTGGCTCCGGGACGCCGCGTGCGTTCCGGAGCCGGAGGACGCGGCTGGCCGGCGAGGAGCTAGTGCTGGCCGAGGGACTGCTGGACCCGGAGCGCGTGCTCCAGGTGCTCGGCGATGATCGCGCGCTGCGACCGGAGCAGGGCTTCGAGGCGGTCGTCGCGGGCCGCGGGGATGAGCGTGTTGTCCATCGTCTCCAGCAGCCACCGGTGCATGGCGACCTGATTCGCGATGTACGCCCGGTCGAACTCCGTGCCTTCCCGCTCCCCCAGCGACCGGAGCGTCTGCTCGGAGGTCGCCTGGATCCGCGAGGTCAGCTCCTCCGGCTGCATCCCCGTCCGCTGCGCCTCCTGCATGATCTGCTGGTTGAGCGCGGTGTGGTCGGAGATCATCCGTTGCGCGAAGTCGCGCACGTCCTGATCCCGGGAGCGGTTCAGCGCGAGCTGTCCTTCTCCGATCTCTCCGTTGTTCGCCGCCGTCGCAATGGCGGTCACGTTGGCATCCGTGAGGACGCGGCGCGGCGCCGGCTGGCCGTCCACGGCGGGCTCCGGGCTCCCGCACGCGCCCATCAGGAAGAGCACGGAGGCCGGTGCCACCAGGGGCAGGAAGCGGCTTCGGGCTGCGACACTGGGGGCCATAGATCTCCTCCTCGGGTGCTGCGGCCGGCGTTCCCGGCCGGTCGCGCAGCCCGCGTGCAAAACGCGGCCCAAGCCGCTGTGGCGCGCGCCACCTCGTCGGACCCGGTGCTGCTGGCGCTGCGCGCGCTGCCGGGGCCCCGCGCTATCGTCCCGCCGCCGGGCCGGGCCACGGCTCGCCGCGCCACAGCGCCTGGAGGCCGGGTGGGAGCTGCCCCTCCAGCATGCGGGCCTGATCCTCCGGGATCACCTCGCCCAGCGCGCCGAACACCGCGCATGTCGCCCTCGCCGCTTCCGCGATCCCCGAGAGTCGCGCCAGCTCTCTGACGCGCGCCACGAAGTCCACGTACGCGTGCTCCGGGGGCGCGGCGGGGTCCCAGGCGGCTCCGTCGGGCTCGGCGCCCGGCAACGACCAGAGGTACCCCAGCTCGGACGGCAACGCTGCCTCGAGGTGGCGCGCCTGCTCCCCCGGGATCCGGCTGCGCAGTACCAGGAGCACCGAACAGGCGATCTCGCGCTCCCGGTCCCGGTCCACCTCCGGCAGCCGCCGCTCGAGCGCGCGCCAGAACTCCCGTCGGTCCCGCATCCGCGCCTCCCACGTGCGGAGGTGTTGCGAACGAGAGCGGCCGCGGCGCCGCAATCCGCGTCGAGCAGAGGCCGGGGGCGGAATCGAACCGCCGTCCGCGGGGGCTTTGGCCCCGAGCTCTCCCACTGAGCTACCCGGCCGGGACCGCCCACGGGCGGCAGCGCCTTCACGGCCGGACGCGTCGCTCCACCGGGCAGCGCGAGCCGGCGCGGGCGTCGGGCCGTCCGTCGGGCGGTCACCCACCGAGAGAGTTCTGCAATATCCCGACCAGGCGACTGCTTGCGTCGGCAGGAGATCGACGAGGGCTGCGGAGGGCGTCGCGGCCCACGATCACCGTCCGGCCATCACCACAGCATCGTCCCTGTACCTCACCACGCCCCCGACGATGGTGGCGATGACACGGCCGTCCAGCAGGCGCGCGGGATCGAGCGTGCCCGCGACGAACGGATCCACGTCCAGCAGCGTGAGGTCGGCCAGCTTCCCGGCCGCGATCTCTCCCGCTTCCGTCTCCAGGTGGGACGCGTACGCCGCCCAGGTCGTATAACCTCGGACCGCCTCCTCGGGCTGGAGGCGCTGGTCCGCGTACCAACCCATCGGCGGCTGGAACTCCCGATCCCTCCGGGTGATCGCGGAATGTAGGCCGTAGAAGATGTCGTGGTCGGAGGCGGGTAGGTCGGAGCTGAGCACGAGCCGCGCGCCCCCGCGGCGCAGCGTGCGCCACGCATAGGCGCCCGAGATCCGGTGCGGGCCGAGTCGGGCCTCCGCCCACGCCTTGTCTTCCACCGCATGGGCCGGCTGCATTGATGCGATGATGCCCAGCTCACCGAACCGCCGCACGTCCCGGGAATGCACGACCTGCGCGTGCTCGATGCGGTGGCGTCCCTCGCGTGCTTCCGGCGCCGCCCGGAACGCGCGCGCGAAGTAGTCCAGCGCCGCTCGGTTCGCTGCATCCCCGATCGCGTGGATCGAAATCTGGAAGCCGGCCCGCAGCAGCGCCGTGATCCGCTGCTCGTCGAACCCGTACCCTTCCCGGTCCACGCCCCGGTGCCCGGGCAGGTCGGTGTAATCCTCCAGGAGCCACGCGCCGCGGGAGCCCAGTGCGCCGTCGTAGAACGCCTTGACCCCCGCCACGCGCAGCATCGCGGTGCGCGCGGTGTCGGGCCCGCGTTCGAGCCAAGCATCCACGAGCGCGGTGTCCCGTGCGGACAGCATGACGACCACCCGCACCGGCAGCCTGCCCGCCGAGTCCAGCCGCTGCAGCACCGCGAGGGTGAGCGAGTCCGCGCCGGCCTCGTGCACCATCGTGTAACCGGAACGGACGACTTCCTCCAGCGCCGCGACAATCTGCGATTCGACCGCCGCAGGTGTGGGCGGGGGGATCACCGCCTCCACGAGCGACACTGCCCGGTCCAGGAGCACGCCCGTGGGCTCGCCGTTGCGGTCACGGCGGATCTGCCCGCCCCGGGGCGCGCGCGTGTGCCGCGTGATCCCCGCCCGCTCCAGCGCCAACCGGTTCACCCAACCCGCGAACCCGCGCAGCCCCCTCAGGTACACGGGGTGGTCGGGCACGCGCTCGCTCAACAGGCGGTGATCGGGGTACCGATCCGCCCACGCCCCTTCGTCCCAACCGTACCCGATGATCCACTCACCCGGCGGCACCTGCGCCGCCCGCGCCGCGACGCGCTCCACCGCTTCCAGCTCGGTCTCCACGCCCACCAGGTCCACCTGCGCCAGCGAAGCGCCGAGGCTGGCCAGGTGGACGTGGGCGTCGATCAGCCCGGGGATCAGCGTGCCGCCCGCGGCGTCCAGCACCTGCGTCCGCTCGCCCCTGAAACGCTCCGCATCCGCGTTCGAACCCACGAAGAGGATGCGCCCGTCGCGCACCGCGACGGCCTCCGCATCGGGGCGCCAGCCCGCGAGCGGGTCGTACGGCGCGTCCGCCGCCGGTGTGCCGTCCACCGCCGGCTCGCCCCAGGTCAGCGTGTAGACCCGTGCGTTGAGGATCAGGAGGTCCGCCTCCGGCGTCGGGGCGGGCGCCGTGCAGGCGGCAAGCACCAGCAACAACGAGCCGTGGGCCGCAACGGATGCGCGCGCGAGCACGCGCGAGGGCGTGATGTTCATCGGTCCTGGGATGACGGGAATGCGGCCGGGGAGGTGTGTGAGTATGGGGCGCCCGCGCGCCGGCGCGCAAGGACCCGGGGAGGGAGCGGCCGCGAACGGGGTCGGAAACCCTCGGCCCCGCTCTCCGGCTGCCTGCTCCCTTCACGACGCGGGCCGTTCCGGCGCCGCCGGCACTGCGCTCGCACGGACGCGCCGCTGCCCTCTCAGGCGCACGGGACTCAGCTCGCCGGGGCGCCGCCGGCCAGTGCGTTGAACAATAGCGGCCACGTGGCCACGCTCTGTCCCCGGTAGTTCGGCTGGAAGCCGAACAGCACCACGGAGCCGCGGCCCACCCGGGCCTCGAGCAGCGCCGGCTTGCCCGCGATGGCCTCCGGGCCGAGGATCCAGCCGGAGGCCGCGGGGTTGCCCGTCCCGTACCGCGCGACGACACGGATCGCCGGGTCGGCGACGTCGAACGCGCGGCTCGATCCCCAGTACCAGACGTGCGTGCGCGGGCCCACCGACCGGGCGATGGGGTGGTCGGCATCGAGGTCCGCCCGCAGGATCGAGCCCGGGACGTAGAACTGCCGGCTGCTGAGTCCGGCCACCGCGTTGGTGACCTCCAGGCCGAACAGGTCGATGACGAAGTCCGTCGCTCCCTCGATCGCGACCAGGCGGCCGCCCTCCTCCACGAAGCGGCGTAGCGCCTCCGCGCCCGCATCCCCGATGCCGCCGGTGTACTCGGGAGGCATGGTGCCCGGCGGGTAACCCTGGCGGATGGACCTCGCGCTCTGCGACTGGAGCAGGATCACGTCGTAGTCGCGCACCAGGTCGCCCGCCCGGATGCGCGCATCCTTCAACGTGTCATAGCGCAACCCGTACTGATCGAAGAGCCAGCGCGTCCAGCCCGCCTCCATCGGCTCCTGCCACGACTTGTACAGCCCGATGCGCGGCGCACGCGGTCCCTGCAGTTCCTCCGGCAGCGAGAAGCGGAACGGCTGCACCGGGATCGGCCCGGACAGCGGCGGTGGCCCGTTGTCCCACCTGGAGACCGGGATCGCCTCCACGCCCATGAGCAGCGGCAGCGTATGGGCGGTGACGTCGTACGGCCGCTTGGGAGGGCCGCCCGGGTACTCGCGCAGGTCCGGGTACCGCTGGACCTCCAGCATGGTCTGCGCGAACGCCGCGGAGGGCTGCTGCATCGGCACGACGTACGTGCCGGCCGGGAACCGGCGTCCCGCCGCGGAGAACGGCCGCGTCGCGCGACGGACCTCGACGTCGGCCATCGTGAGGATACGCAGCACGTAGGCGAGGCCGGTCTCGTTCGGCTGGTCCGCGGGGATCACCCACGCGGCCGGCCATTCCGGCCAGCCCTTCACCGCCCGCTCGTTGATGCGGTAGAAGTTCTCGAGCCAGTAACGACGGTTCTTCGCCGCGTTCACCAGGAGCGCCATCGCCGCGGACTCCTGGTAGTCCACGATGTCCGACAGCCGCCACGTCCCGCCTTCCCACACCGCCGGGAACTTCCAGCTCCGCTGGCTCGCGTCGTACTCCCGCCCACCCCGCACGCGCTCCTTCGGCACCTCGATCGGCGTCGCCAGCCGCGCGCTCGCCGTCTCCGTCAGGATCCGTACGCCGCCGTGGTAGTGCTGGTACGCGCGCGCCGGCGTCCATGCGTCGTAGATCGCGTTGATCACCACCCCCTGCTTGCCCTGCGCGATCAGCTCCGCGGCGATGTAGCTGCCGAGCTGGTTCACGGCCGCCACGATCGCAGGGTCCACGTTCGGCTCGACCGGATCGATGAACGGCGGCACGAAGATGCGCGCGCCCGTACTGCCCATCTGGTGGATGTCGTGGACGATCTGTGGCCGCCACGCGTTGTGCGCCTTCTCCACCGCGAGCTGTGTCTCGACCTGCGTGAAGGCGTACCAGTCGCGGTTGTTGTCGTGGCCGACGTAGAAGTGGTACAGCCACGGGGGCGCGGTCCCCTCGTACGGCGTGCCCACGTACCGCATGTACCAGTCGCTCACCCACTGCGTGCCGTCCGGGTTGAGCGACGGGATCTGCAGCAGGATCACGTTGTCCAAGATCTCGCGCACCCGCGGCTCATCCGATGCCGCGAGGCGATACGCCAGCCGCGCCGCGACCTGCCCGCTCCCCACCTCCGTGGAATGGATCTGATGCGTGATGAGCACGACGGTCCGCCCGGCATCCAGCAGCCGCTCCAGCTCCTCCGGTCCGCTGACCTTGCGCGGATCCGCCAGCTTGAGCTGGATCTCCCGGAGCTCCTGTAGGCGCGCATGGTTCTCCGGGCTCGTGATGGTCAGCATCACGAGCGGCTGGCCCTTCGTCGCCGGGCCGAGCGTGTCGAGCTTGACGCGCGGGCTCGTCCGCGCCAGCGCCTCGTAGTAGGCGGTGAGCTGCGTCCAGTTCGCCAGCTTCCGATCCGCGCCGATCTCGAAGCCGAAGTGCTCGAGCGGTGTGGGCACGCGCTGCGCGGCCGCAGGCGCCACCGCGCCGGCGACGAGCAGCGCGTGCAGGAGGAGGCGCTTCAGCATGGTCGTTCTTTCTCCGGTACTCCCGTGCGAAGACAGGATCGGCTGTCGCTCCTGTGAACGAGGCAAGATAGGCAGCAGCCTCCGGCACGTCCACTCGGCCCCCAGCGCAGGCAGTGCACCGAGGGGCAGCCGCGTGGCAGGCCCGCCGTTGCTGACGCCGTGCGACGGTTGTACATATCGTCCCAAGAACGTTCCGGTCGACCCGCTCTTCGCCGGTTCGGTGCGCCCCCGATGGAGGCTCCCATGCGGGACGTCTTCATCCGCAACTTCGGCCGACCCGAGCACGCCGACGTCGGAGGTTCTCATACCTTGCTCCACACCCTCTCCGGCTTCCGCCAGTATTTCCAGGGGCGCCGTGGACTGGACTACGGCGCCAGCTATGGAGTCTCCATGTGCGCGATCCTCGAGCTCGGCGCGGAGAAGGTCGTCGGAGTCGAGATCGACGAGTGGCGAGTGATCGAAGGCCGGCGCATCCTGGCCGATTACGGCCATCGCGCCGAGTTGCTGCACACGCCGGATACGACGGCGTTACCCTTCGCGGATGGCGAATTCGACTGCGTGCTGTGCAACGCCGTGCTGGAGCACGTCCCGCAGCCGCGCGACGCGCACGTTCGCGAAATGTGGCGCCTCGTCCGGCCCGGCGGCGTCCTCATCGTGAACGAGACGCCGAACAAGTACCTGCCCTGGGA
Organism: bacterium; assembly: GCA_003242735.1. NCBI lineage: Bacteria > bacterium. The sequence goes on from QGVH01000028.1 coordinate 9,881, forward strand.
TTATCACACCACGAAGCTGCCCATCATCAACTGGCTCCCGTCGCGCCTCGCACACTGGCTCAGCGTCCGTCTCCGCCGCTTCGATCCGCACCGAACCGACTGGGATTCGAGCGGTTGGCGCGGTCTCGGCTGGTACGAACTCGTCCGGCCGATTCAAGGCTGGCAACTCATCCCCGAACGGTCGAAGCGGCGGCACCGCGTCCTCACAGCCGTCGGTCTGCCGGCGAGCCTGCTGGATCCGTATCCGTGCTGGGTACTGCGCCGCGTACGCTGAGCCCGGCCTCCCGCCCCAGCCCTGTGCACCGCCGACACAGCGCGGCCCGGTCAGACAGTCCGTTCGTCGAGGCTCCGCCCGAGGTGAGAACCGCCGTTCGCCTGTCTCGGAAGCAGAGACTGCGGTCTGCTCGGGCCACATGTCGCCTCCGGGAGCTTCTTGGAGTGGGGAGGGTCGCGCCACCGTCTTGACGAGAAAAAAGAAAGCGCCCAACGGTTCGTCGCCGTGGGCGCATTGAGTGCCGATCCTCTCTGAGTAGCAGGGGCGGGACTCGAACCCGCGACCCCGGCATTATGAGTGCCGTGCTCTAACCAGCTGAGCTACCCTGCCTCGATCGCTGGCCAGACTAGTGAAAACTAGTCGCTCCGCGGTGACGTGTCAACCGATGCGGGTTCCTCCGCGGCGGTCCCCACGGTCTCGACGGGGCCGGCCGCCGGACGTACCGGCTGCCGCAGCACCGTGCGCAACCTGGGCGGCGGCACACGGCGCGGATCGGTCACGTAGAGCTGGTGGTGCGCGCCGCAGAACCGGTAGCCGTGCGTCTCCGCGAAGGCGCGCATCCTGCGGACCGTCTCGGGCACCGTGCCGTACGGCCCCACGTGCAGCACCTGGACGCAGCGGCCCTCCTCGAGCCGTTCCAACCGCACGGCGGCGGCGACGCTCGCCCGGGACCGTCCGAGCAGCCCGCGGGCCCGCTCGATGTCCCCCTCTCCGATGAACTCCGGGATACGGATCAGCAGCCGCCAGCGCGGGGCTTCCGGGCCCTCCGGCCACAACGCCTCGAGGCCGGTGGTCGCATAGTCCTGCCCTGCCGCCCTGCGGCGCATCTTGATCGCCAGCGCGATGTTGTAGAGGACGGCCGTCGCCTCCTGGAACTCCGACCCGCCGTGCGGGCCCTCGCCGTCGAGCGCAAGGTACACCGCGGGGCCGACATCCACGAACGAGGGCTCCCGGCTCGCCTCGTACTCCGCCGCGTGCGCGCGGTACAGGTCGAGCCGGTCCCTGCCCTGCGTCTCGCGGCGCTCGCCCCGCCGCGCCGCTTCGGTCATCGCGCTCCCACGTTCCTCGCCTGCTCGCCCCGGCCCCCGCGCTCCGGCGCGCTGTCGCTCGGCTCGGCGAACAGGTAGAGGCGTTCCCCCTCGCGGATGAGGCCGTAGCGCTCCCGGGCCAGCCGCTCGATCAGCGCCGGATCCCGTTCCAGAGAATCCACGCGCGCCCGCAGCACGGCAAGGCTGTCCTGGAGACGCTTCAGCTCGGCCAGCTCGCGCTCGTGTTGCCGCTGGAGCCGCCAGAGGTCGAGCAGGCTGTACTCGCCGCCGAAAATGGCGAAGTACGCGGCGGCGCCGACCAGCGTGGGCAGGACGAAACGCCGGAACCTCACCGCGTCCACACCTCGCGGCCGGGGTAGACCGCGCGATCGCCGAGGTCTTCTGCGATCCGCAGCAATTGGTTGTATTTCGCCACGCGGTCCGTCCGGCTCGCGCTGCCCGTCTTGATCTGACCGCTGCGCGTCGCTACGGCCAGGTCCGCGATGAACGTGTCCTCCGTCTCGCCAGAGCGGTGCGAGATGATGAAGCGGTACCCGTTGCGGCGGGCGAGGTCGATCGCGTCCAGCGTTTCCGTCAGCGTACCGATCTGGTTCACCTTGATCAGGATCGCGTTCGCGACGCCTTCGCGGATGCCGCGCTCCAGGTGCTCCGTGTTCGTCACGAACAGGTCGTCGCCGACGAGCTGCACCCGGTCCCCGATCTCGCGCGTGAGAACCTGCCAGCCCGACCAGTCGTTCTCGTCCAGCGGATCCTCGATGGACACGATGGGATAGCGCCCGACCCACTCCCGCCAGAACGCGACCATCTCGGCCGAGGTCCTGCGCTCACCCGTCGACTTGTGGAACACGTATCCGCCATCGCGGAACAGCTCGCTCGCCGCCGCATCCAGCGCGAGCACCACATCCTCGCCGGGGCGGTACCCCGCCTTCTCGATCGCCTCGAGGATCAGCTCCAGCGCTTCCTCGTTGGTCCCCAGGTCGGGGGCGAAGCCACCTTCGTCTCCCACGGCGGTGCTCTTCCCGCGCTGCGAGAGCACGCGCTTCAGGCTGTGGAAGACCTCGACCCCCATGCGGAGCGCCTCCGGGAACGTGCTCGCCCCCACCGGCGCGATCATGAACTCCTGCAGGTCCACGTTGTTCGCCGCGTGGGCGCCGCCGTTCAGGATGTTCATCAGCGGCACGGGCAGGACGGTCGCGTCCTCGCCGCCGAGGTAGCGGTAGAGCGGCAGACCGGCCTCGGCCGCCGCGGCGCGAGCGCAGGCGAGGGAGACGGCGAGGATCGCGTTCGCGCCGAGGTTGGCCTTGTTGGGCGTGCCGTCCAGCTCGATCATCGCCCGGTCCACGGCGCGCTGGTCGCTCGCCTCGAGCCCTCGCACCGCCGGCGCAATGCGCGTGTTCACGTTGGCCACCGCCTGGAGCACGCCCTTGCCGCCGTACCGGTTCCGATCGCCGTCGCGCAGCTCCAGCGCTTCGAACTCGCCGGTCGAAGCACCGCTCGGCACGGCCGCCCGCCCGACCGCGCCGCTCTCGAGCACCACATCCGCCTCGACCGTGGGATTGCCGCGCGAGTCCAGGATCTCCCGGGCTCGTACCTCTCGAATCGCAGACATGGAGGAACCCCGCCGTGGGAATGGCAGTGTCGCGTGCGGCACGCGCGAACGGTTCGCGGCGCCGACGCTCCGGTGTCAAGATGCGCGTCTGCGAGCCGGAACCGGCGCTTCGAGCATGCGCTCGATGCGCCGTCGCACTTCGTCCATCAACGCGTCCCGGGTCTCCTCCGTGTAATCGGCCACCCGGACCGGCTCGCCGAAGCGAACGATAATCTTGCCCGGCCGGACGCGCCAGGCGCCCTTGGGGAGGATGTGGCGCGTACCCAGGATGGCGACGGGCACGATGTCCACGCCCGTGTGCAGTGCGAGCATGAACGCGCCCTTCTTGAAGGGCAGGAGCCGCCCGTCGGGCGACCGTGTTCCCTCCGGGAAGATCACCACAGAGCTGTTGTCCTGGCGAAGGACCCGCCCCGCCTCGTTGAGGGACTGGATCGCGGCGGCGCGGTCGCTCCGGTCGATGGCGATGTGGCCGGCGATCTTCCATGCCGGGCCGAACAACGGGATCCGGGCGAGCTCCTTCTTGGCCACGAAGCGGTAGCGCTTGGGGATCGCGACGGCGAGCGCGAACACGTCATGCCACGAGACGTGATTGGCCACGAAGATCTGTGGCTCGTCCGCGCGCACGTTCTCCAGGCCCTCCACCTCGAGCTCCGCGCCGCTCACGCGCAGCATCCGCCCCGCCCACGTGCGGGCCGCCCAGTCGTAGAGGGCGTAATTCCGCACGCGCAGCAAGGCGGCGATCATGACGATGATGGCGAGGACCGCCGTCACGACCACGAGGTTGAGAGCCGCCCACAGCGTCCGGATCAAACCCCGTCCTCCCCGAAGTGCTGATAGCCGTGTACGCCGAGCGGCGCCACGCGACCGTCTGCATCGCGGATCCACACCCCGCTCCCCTCCTCCACGAAGCCGACGCGGCTGAGCGCAACACCGAACGTCTCACGGAACTCGTCCGCCACCGGCTCGACCGCGCCTACCGCGGCGGCGAAGCACAGCTCGTAATCCTCGCCTCCGACCAGGGCGAGTCGCAGCCCGTCGTCCCGCGATCCGTGCGCGGCCGCGGCCGGGTGCACCGGGACGGCCGTCGCATCCAGCACGACACGCACGCCGCTTGCCGCGGCGAGGTGCGCCGCGTCGCCCGCGAGCCCATCCGAGATGTCGATCAGCGCGCGCGCCAGACCGCGCTCCGCGAGCCACAGCGCCTCCCGGATCCGCGGCCGGGGCCGCGCGAACGCCCGGCGTGCGGCGTCGGTGGGCACGACACCTCGCTGCCAGGCCAGCACCGCAGCGGCGGCGCCCCCGAGCTCGCCCGTCACCCAGAGCGCATCGCCGGGCCGGGCGCCCGAGCGGAGTACGGGTCGCCCCACCCTGCCGACGGCGACCACGTCGAGGAGCAGCGGCCCCGGTGAGCGGGCCAGATCGCCGCCGAGCAGGGCGGCGCCGACGGCTGCGGCCGCCGAACGGAGGCCGACCATCACCCGAGGCGCGAGCCCGGCCGCGTCATCCCCGGGGCACGCGAGGGAACAGAGGACCCCGACGGGCCGCGCCGCGACGGCGGCGAGGTCGCTCAACGCCGCGGCGGCGGCGCGGTAGCCGATCTCTTCCGGCTCGAGCCACGCGCGCTGGAAGTGGATGCCCTCGATGGAGAGGTCTGTGCTGAGCGCGACCCCCTCCACCACCGCGCAGTCGTCGCCGGGGCCGACCCGAACCGCGGCGTCCATCTGCGCGGCTGCGTCGACATCGCGGGCGAGAAACTGCCGGATCAGGTCGAACTCCGGCCCCGGACCGAGCCGGATCCGTTCGATTCGCCGTGTCACGGGAGGGCCGTCAGTGGCGCCAACGGAGTCGGAGCGCTCCCGCGGGGGTGGCGAGCCAGACGTCGTCGCCCATCGGAAGCACGTCGTACACCGGTGTCTCGGGTATGTCCGTGGGGCGGAGATAGGTCGTCCACAGCTGTGTCTCCAGGTCGAGCCGGGCTACCCCGCCCTCGCCGGCCACCCACAGCTGCCCGTCCGCGGCGGCCAGGGCGGTCAGCCGGCCGAGCGCGTGCACACCCTCACGGAGCGGCCCGGTCCAGCCGTCCGCGTCCCAGCGGTAGAGCGCATCCTCGGTGAGGACGAACATCGCATCGCCCACGGGCCGTACATCCACCACCCGCCCGCGCAGTCCGGGCTGCACGTCGCTGCCCGGCGCCAGGACCGGCCGGATGGCGCCGCGCCCGCCGGCGTCCGGCAGACGCGCCGCGGACGCGTCCGGCAGCAGCCACAGCCCGAGGTCGCTCGCGATCCACAGCGTGTCCCGGCTCGCGAGCAGCCGACGGATCGGCCGCGCCGGGAAGAGCCCCTCGCGCTCCACGGCGCCGTCGTCCGTCACGAAGGTGAGCCCGTTGCGCGTGCCCACCCAAACGCCGCCGGGCCCCGGCGCCAGCGCATACACTTCCCGCGCCGGCAGCCCCTCGCGCTCCGCGATGCGCTGCCACGACTCCCGCTCACGGTCGAGTCGGAACAGTCCGTCGCTCGCCGCGAACCAGACGGCGCTCGCCGTCGGCAGCACGTCCGCCACGTGGCCGGCGGGCGCGCCGTCGTATTCCGCCTCGTAGTGCTTCCACTGCTGGAGGCCGACGTCGGCGGCGGTGACCCCCCGACGCGGGCCGCGCCCATCCCCGCCGAACCACAGGCGCCGCCCGTCCAGCGCCACGGCACCCACGCCGCGGGTCAGCAGCCCGTACGCCATGGGCTCCGCGCTCATGCGCCGGCTGTCGTAGTACAGCAGGTTCCCGCCGTACGTCGCCACCCAGTACCGCGCCGGCCGGTCCGCGGGCTCCACGTCCGTGATCGGCCAGCGCCGCAGCCGCTCGTCCAGGGTGATCGTGCCGCGGATCGCATCGAAGAACGGGTCCATACGCCGCAGTCGCGCCTCGGGCGAGATGTCGCCCCCGCCGTCCGGCACGGCCCCGCGCGGCACCGGCTCCGCGAACAGCCCGCCGCGCGGGAGCCTGAGCCACCCGGCCGGCGTGGCGAGGAACACGTCGCCGGAGCGCGGGTCGCCCACCATGCGGACGATCGGCCCCGCGGCCACGGGCCCCAGCGCGTCCCACCGCCCTCCCGTCAGCCGGTAGACGTACACGTTGCCGGCCTCCGTTCCCAGCCAGAGCGCGTCGAGGAACCGGTCGTAGAGGAGCGCCGAGGGGCGCTCGCCGAGCGGGAAGCCGTCCTCCAGCGTGATCGGGGCTTCCCACCGACCGACGGCGAAGTCGTAGACCTCGATGCCCTGGGGCGAGGCCGCGTAGACGCGCCGCTGGTCCGCCGTCACCGCGCCCAGCTCGTGGAAGCTGGTGATCAGGATCCGCTCTTCAGGCCGCCACAGGCGGCCCGACTGCGCCCGCGCCCCGTCCGTCGCGAGCAGGGCTCCGAGCCCGGCGGCGAGCGCCCACAGCGTGAACCGCGACGACGGCCTCCGTCCGTTCCGGCCATCGCCGTCCCGCCGCCCGCTGGCGACGCTGGCGTCCTGGGCTCCTCTGTACTGGTTCGCGCGGTCCGTCACCGGTCCCTGGGTTGCACGATCGCCGTGTCGCCGATACTGGACTGGTACCGGCCGCGTGGCGGTGAAGGTCCCCTCAACGGCGGGGCGGCTGGTCGAACGTGACGAACGGCAGGTCGAGCGGCGGGCGCCGGGCACCGGGCGATGCAAAGGCACGGTGGAGGTGATCGCTCACGTCCAGCGGCGAGAGGGACCGGCCCCGTGCCGCAAGGTCCGCCGCCCGGCCGCTGTAGAACAGGCCCAGGGCGGCGCTCGTCCGCGCGTCGTGTCCGGCGGCGAGGAGTGCGCCGATCACACCGGCGAGCTGGTCTCCCATGCCTGCCGCGGCCACGTCGGACGAGCCGACCGTGTTCACCAGCACGGGCTCATCCGGCGCCGCGACCACGGACGGCGCGCCCTTGAGCAACACGACGCAGCCGGTGCTCGCCGCCAGCGCCCGCGCCGCCGCGAGGGGGTCCTGCCGGATCTCCGCCACCGGCGCGCCGGTGAGCCGGCTCATCTCGCCCGGATGCGGCGTGAGCACGACAGGGCGTTCCCGGGCGAGCGCGGCCAGCGCGCCGCCCGACCCGGCGAACAGCGTGAGTGCATCCGCGTCGAGCAGCACCGGCCGGCCCGGTGTGGCCTCCAAGGCGATTTCCAGCGCACGGCGCGCGTCCTCTCCCACGCCCAGGCCCGGCCCCGCGAGGACCGCAGCGCAATCCGCCGCCGCCTCGCGCAGCGCCGGGCCGTCGTCTCGGTCGACGAACACGGCTTCGGGGACGAGCGTCTGGAGGATCTCCCGGTTCGCGGCGACGGAGGCCAGCCGGACCAGGCCGGCACCGGCCCGGACCGCGCTGCGCCCGGCGATCGCCGCCGCGCCCGCCATGCCCGCACGTCCCGCCAGCACCAGCAGCCGGCCGGACGTTGCCTTGTGCGCATCCGGCGGACGCGCCCGCAGCCGCGCCGCCGCCCAGCCCGGCGTGATCAGCTCCGCGCCGGGCCGCTCGGGGCCGTAGGGCGGGAACCCGATCTCCACCACCACCAGACGGCCGCAGTGCGCCCGTGCGGGCTGCAACAACAGGCCGGTCTTGGGCCAGCCGAACGACACCGTCACCGACGCGACGACCGCCGGCTCGGCTACGGCCCCCGTCGTCGGGTCCACGCCGGACGGCAGGTCCAGCGCAACGACGGGCCTGCCGCTCCCGTTCATGGCCCGGATCACCCCGGCCGCGGGCTCGCGCGGAGCGCCCTGACTGCCCGTGCCCAGGATGCCGTCCAGCACGACGGCGGCGCGAGCGAAGACCTCCGCCGCCTCCGCCGCCGGCCGGATCTCGAGCGGGAAGTGGTGGAGCAGAGCGGCGTCCGGCACCCGGCTCGCCGCCTGCACGCACGCGACCTCGCGGCCCCACGCCGCGAGCGTGCGCAGCGCGACGAGCGCGTCCCCGCCGTTGTTGCCACCGCCCACCGCCGCCACCACCGGCCCATCCGGGAACAAGCGGGCGATCACCAGCGCCGCGCTCCGGCCCGCGTTCTCCATGAGCACGCGTTCCGGAACGCCCTGCCGCTCACGCGCCGCTCGGTCCGCGGCCGCCGCTTCCGCTGCCGTGAGCAGAGGGACCGAGGCTACGCCCCAAACGTCCCGACCACTGGCCGCTGGAGGTCGCAGGTGAGACATCCGGTTTCCGCGCCGCGCCGCCCGCGGCGCCGGGAGGGTCGGCGGGTCGGGCGACTACTTGTAGCTCTGGCCGATCGTGCGGCCGAAGCTGATCTCGCCGTTGTCGATCCGGATGTTGAATCCGCACTCGGGGTTGGAGCAGACCCACGCCTTGTACGTGATCGGCGCTCCGTCCCGGCCGTAGTCCGAGAGCGGCAGCATCTGGCCGTGCTCGCACTTTCGGCACTGCGGAAATTCAGTCGTCGACGGCATCGTTCATCCCCTCCCCTCAACAGGGTCTCCTGCAACGGCTGATCCGCGGCCGGCTCCGCACGGTCGCCCGCCCGCGGTCTCTCGACTTAGAGCAGGGCTCGCTCACGCCCCGAACGAACCACGCCGCAACTCGGACACGCCTCGAACGCCTGTCGCCGCTCGAGATAATCCCGCACCGCCTTCACGAAGGCGGCGTGGCTCCAGATCAGCGGCGTCACCGAGAGAGGCGCCCCGGAGAACGGATCCAACTGCTCCGGGAGCAACCCCGACCGGATCGCCCGCTCCGCAACCCACTCGAGCGGCTCCAGCGCCGCTTCGAGCTCGGCCGGGTCCTTCGCTCGCGCAATGCGCCACCCGGCATGCCAACACTGCGCGATGAACCACGGGTTGCCAGGAACCCGCTCCCAATCCTGCGTCACCGCATGATAATAATCCCCGCGGTAACGGGCCAGACCACCGACCTCCGTCCGGACCGTCAACCGCTCGATCACCGCCTCCAGCGTGCTCACCAGGCGGGGATCGTCCACGGGCAAGAGCCCCAGGAAGTGCAGGCCGAAGAGCGAGCTGTCCGGCGTGTCATCGCGCACCGCCTTCGCGCCCGCCGTACCCGACTCGGGCGGGATCAGCATGCGCAAGAACCGCCCGCTCTCCTCGTCCCACAGATGCTCCAGGATCCCGCGCCGGACCTCGTCCGCGGCGCGCCGGTAACGCGCGACCAGGTCCACGTCGCCAAACGCCTGCGCGAACTTCGCCGCCGCGTCGAGCCCCGCCCACACTGCCGCGCACGTGAACGTCAGCACGCCCCGCCGTTCCTCCCAGAGATCCCAGGACGGCAACGGGAGCCCGGTCGCCGCGTCCCGGTACTCGGCCAGGAAATCCGCCGCGCGCACGATGAACGGGCGGTACAACGGCTGCACCTCCTCGACGTTGCGGTACCGCTCGAAGTGCCGCCACAACGCCCAGACCACCAGCCCCGTCTCGTCCTCCTGGATCGGCAGGACCTTCTGTCCCCGGGCGTCCACCCACGGATGCCACGACGACGCGAGCGTCCGGTCCGGGTTGTACTTGTGGAGGAAGTACCCCTCCTTCTTGATCAGATGTCCCGCGAAGTCGAAGAACCGCTGCGCGACGGACGGATAGCCCGCGCGGCTGAACGCGTCCGCGATCAGCGCCCCGTCCCGCGGCCACATGTAGCTGTACGTGTCCCGCGCGAACTGCGCAATGTCGGAGTCCGTCGACGCGATGATCGCCCCGCCCTCGTCCACGTGGGTCCGCATCACCAGCAGGCTCGTGCGGTACAGCGAGACCAGCGGCTCCGGCAGACCCGAGTAGTCCACGCCGTGGTGCTCGACCCACAACCGCCAGTAGCGCGCGGTCCGCTCGATCAGCGTCGCCGGACCCTCGGCGCGGATCAGCGCGTCGAGCTGGAGCATCTCGCCGTAGCGCTCGCCCGCCGCGATCCAGTAGTACAGCACCTCTTCGCCGCGCCCCGCCACCTCGAGGTCCACCGCGATGGCGGAGTCCACGGACCCCTGCGCGATCGGGTTGCAGCTCAGGATGCCGTCGCCCTCTGCATCCCGCCACGTGCCCTCCGCGCCGTTGACCCGCTTCTTCCCCGTCGCGTACCGCGTCATGCGGAAATCCGGCGGCTGCCCCGCCCCGATCATGAAGTAGCGGTCCCGCTTGTAGTGCAGGATCGCCGCGAGCTCCGGATCGTAGAGAGCCGTGTCCCCAACCTCGCTGCCCGAGATGTAGAAGTCCTGGTGGAAGAACACGCGGATCAGACGGCTGTGGTCCCGCAGGTTCCGCACGCGGAGCTCCCGACAGAACACGTCCACCTCGAAGTCCACGGCGTCCCTGCACTCCAGCTCCACGCCCAACCACCCGTTCCGCAGCAGCGTCCGGCCGACGAGCGTCCCCTCTTCGTAGCCGATCTCCCGTTCCCAGGAATCGTCCACCCAGTACGTCGCCCCGTCCACCCAGACCCCGAACCGGAAGGGATGGCCCTCGGTGTGATTCTCCAGCCCGATGCGCGGGTAGAAAACGTCCCGGATTTGGTAGAAATGGTCGAAGTTGACGAGGTATCGGCCGTTGCCCAGTACAAGCGATCGCGCCATGACGTTACCGCTACTTCACGGTGGCAACCACGCGCCGGCGTGCCGCGCTCGAGGCGCGCTCGGGCGAACGCGGACACGCGGCGCGGCCAGCCGCGAGGTCACAGCCCGGCGCCCCAGGGATAGTTCCGCTCGAACGCATCTTCGAAATCAAAGACCCCCTCGAAATCCTCCAGGGTGTCGTCTTCCTGGCGGATCAGGACGCCGCAGTCCACGAGCGCGAACACCATCTTGCCGACGTCCGCGGTCTCGCGGATCCCCCAGTACTCGAGGACGGTCCGCGCCATGGGGCCGAACCGCTCGATGGCCAGGTCCCGGACGCCTTCCGCCAGCTCGCGTCCGCTGATGTGACGCGGCTCGGGCAGGCGCTCGAGCACGTAGTGCAGCGCGTTGAGGATGAAGAGGTAGGCCGCTTCGTGATACGCCGGGTGCTGCTCGCGCAGCCGGCTCATCACGTCTTCGGCGAAGACAATGCCGCTCATGAGAACGTAGACCCGCGCCCCGCCACGCCGGGAACCGCCCGGACGCCGCCACCGCTCCGATCCGCCCCGGGCCTCACCCGCCCGCTCGCCTGATGCGGTCCCCGCCTCGGCATCGGGATACGCGCGCTCCTTTCCTCATCCGCCGGCCCGCGGCCGGCACTCCTGTCGCCCAGGGGCGACGGTTCCGGCAGCGCCCGACCGCGGGCCGCCCGGCGCGCCGCCGCCTCCGACGGCACGCCCCCTGAAATCTGCGCAAACGACGGAGCGAGCGCCAGATCCACACCCGCCGACAGGGCCCACGGTCGGCGGTGGGGTCGCCGCTGGGCCATGCAAGTTCCCCGCCGCGCGGCGCACGGCGGATCCAGCCGCATGCCAGCCCGCCGCGCTCCTGCCAGGACGATGGGGTCACACGGATTGCGCCGCGGGCTCCCGCCACCACCGCTCGTACAGCGGATACGCCTCGCACAGCTCCGCCACCTGCCCCGCCACACGCCGCCTCACCTCTTCATCCCGCGGCGCGGCGAGCACCTCCGCGATCCAGCCGCCGATCCTGCGGAAGTCGTCTTCCTTCAATCCCCGCGTGGTGAGCGCCGCCGTGCCGATGCGGATGCCCGAGGTCACGAACGGCGAGCGCGTCTCCCCCGGAACCGTGTTCTTGTTCACGGTGATGCCCGCGGCCCCCAGCGCCTCCTCCGCCTCCTTGCCGGTCAGGTCCCGATGCCGCAGGTCCACCAGCAACAGGTGGTTGTCCGTGCCCCCGGTGACCAGCTCGAAGCCGCGCGCCAGCAGCTCGTCCGCCAGCGCCTGCGCGTTCCGCACCACCTGCTCCGCGTAGGCACGGAACGACGGGTCCAGCGCCTCCTTGAACGCCACGGCCTTGGCCGCGATCACGTGCATGAGCGGCCCCCCCTGGATCCCCGGGAAGACCTGCTTGTCGATCGCCTTCGCGTGCTCCGCCTTGCACAGGATGAAGCCGCTCCGCGGCCCCCGCAGCGTCTTGTGCGCCGTGGACGTGACGACGTCCGCGTGCGGGACCGGACTGGGATGCACGCCTCCCGCGACCAGCCCGGCGATGTGCGCCATGTCCACAATGAGCACCGCACCCACCTCGCGCGCGATGGCGCCGAACGCCTCGAAGTCGATCACGCGCGGGTACGCGGACGCGCCGGCGACGATCACCTTCGGCCGCTCCCGGAGCGCGATCTCGCGCACGAGATCGTAGTCAATGAGCCCGTCCTCCTCGCGCACACCGTACGCGAGCGCGCGGAACCAGCGCCCGCTGAAGTTCACCGGCGACCCGTGGGTCAGGTGCCCGCCGTGGGAGAGACTCATGCCGAGGAACGCGTCCCCCGGCTCCATGAACGCCATGTACGCAGCCATGTTGGCTTGCGCACCCGAATGCGGCTGCACGTTGGCGTGCTCGGCGCCGAACAGCTCGCACGCCCGCTCGATGGCCAACCGCTCCACGACATCCACCCACTCGCAACCGCCGTAGTAGCGGCGGCCCGGGTAACCTTCCGCGTACTTGTTCGTGAGAACGGACCCCAGGGCCTCGAGCACCGCCGGGGAGACGAAGTTCTCGCTCGCGATCAGCTCGAGCGACCTGTGCTGCCTCTCCGCCTCGCCGCGGATCGCCTGGTACACCTCGGGATCGACCTCGCGTAGCCCGCACATCGGTCCGGTCACCTCACACCCTCGTTTGCTGAATGCGGGCGACCTGCTCGATGCGGCGCTCCGCGAGCCGGTCGGCCGCGTCGTGCGTCGGGATCCCCTGCTCCTTGGACAGCTCGAAGAGCTGGAGCAGCGTGTTGTAGATCTCGCCCGCCTTGCGTTTGGCGTGGTCCGGCGACCAGCCGTTCAGCTCGCCGTACACGCTGATCAATCCGCCGGCGTTGATGACGTAGTCGGGTGCATAGAGAATGCCGCGGCGGACGAGTTCGTCGCCATGGCGCGCCTCCGCGAGCTGGTTGTTGGCCGCGCCCGCGATGATTTCGAATCGGAACCGTGGGATCGTCTCGTCGTTGATCACGGACCCGAGTGCACACGGCGCGAACACCTGTGCATCGACGCCGTAGATCTCGTCCGGCGCGACGGCCTTCGCGCCGAAGTCGCGTACGACCCGTGCGACCCGCTCCTCGTCGATGTCGGTGACAACGAGCTTCACGCCCTCCTCCGCCAGGTGACTGCACAGGTGGTAGCCGACGTGGCCCAGCCCCTGGACGGCGATGGTCAGGCCGGAGAGCGAATCACTGCCGTAACGCTCGCGGGCGCACGCTTTGATGCCGCGGTAGACGCCGTACGCCGTCACGGGAGACGGGTCGCCCGACCGGCCCGCGATGCCGGCGACGTACTCCGTCTCCATGTGGACGTAGTCCATGTCCTCGACGCTGGTGCCGACGTCTTCCGCGGTGATGTAACGACCTTTGAGGGATTCGACGAAGCGGCCGTGCGCGCGGAACAGCATCTCGCGCCGCGGAGTCTTGGGGTCGCCGATGATCACTGCCTTGCCGCCACCCAGGTTGACCCCGGCGACCGCGGCCTTGTAGGTCATGCCGCGCGAGAGGCGCAGCACATCGATCAGCGCTTCGCGCTCGGACGCGTAATTCCAGAAGCGGGTCCCGCCCAGCGCAGGCCCCAGCGTGGTGTCGTGGATCGCGATGATGCCACGGTAATTCGCCGCCGGCTCGTAGCAGAACAGTACCTGCTCGTGTCCGTACTCGCTGATCAACTCGAAGACGTCCATTCCGCTCTCCTGGAGTCCCTGCGCCTCCGCCCCGCCCTGGGGCACGGCGCCTCGAGCCACGTCACTCGCCGCCGGGGCGCTGCTCGTCCGCGGGCGCCCCGCGGCACGCGCTTCATGCCCGGTACAGCTCCCGTGCGATCAGCCGGCGCAGCGCCTGGTTCAGCCCGCCGAGGATCTCGGTGGCCTTGGCGTCGCGCATGAGCTTCTCTACCGGGTAGTCGCGCATGTACCCGTATCCTCCGAACACCTGGACCGCCTGGGTGGCGACCCACATCGCGGCCTCGCTCGCGGCGACCTTGGCCGTCGCGCTCGCCCGGGCGCCCGGCACGGCCGCCGCTTGACGCACCAGCGTGGCCGCGGCCGTGGTGCGGATCGCCATGTCCGCGAGCTTGAACTGCATTCCCTCGAACTCGCGGATCCGTCTGCGGAACTGCTGGCGTACGTCCGCATAGCCGGCCGCGTGCTCGAGCGCCGCCCGCGCTACGCCGGCCGCCACCGCCGCCGCGCCCAGCCGCCCGATGTCCCCCGCGCCCGGGTCCACACCCGCACCCGCCAGCTCCGCCTCCGGGCCGAGGCGCACGTCCTCGAGCGCGGCGGTCACCACCTCGAGCGGCCGCAGCCCGAGCGGAGTGTGGCTCTCGCGCACCCGGACGCCCGGCGCATCCGCCGGCACCAGAACCGCCCCAGCCCCCCCGCCCGGCACCTGCGCCCGCGCCACGATGAGACCCGTGGACCGAGCGCGCGTCACCCGCGCCAGCTCACCTCGCAACACGAGCGCATCGCCCTCGCGCTCCAGCGTCGCCGGCGCGTCGTCGTCCGTGTCCCAGTGCGCCAGCGCCGCCAGCGTCTCGCCCCGCGCCATCGCGGGCAGCCAGCGCGCCCGCTGCTCCTCCGTCCCCAACCGCAGGATCAGGTCCGCCGCCGCCGCATGCCGCACCACCAGCATCGCCACCGATGCCTCGCCCCACGCCAGCTCCTCCACCGCCGCGGCGAACGTCGCCGCGTCGAACCCCATCCCGCCGTGCTCCTCGGGGATCGCCATCCCCAGGAAGCCCAGCTCCGCGAGCTGCCCGACCACGGCCGCGGGAATCGCCCGCTCGCGGTCCCACACCTCGACGTGCGGCCTGAGCTCGCCCGCCGCGAACTCGTGCGCCAGCTCACGGACCTGCCGCTCTTCCTCGCTCGGCGCCACGGCCGCACGCGTCTCCATCGTCCCCAGTGATCAGTATCGGTAGAACCCGCGGCCCGTCTTCCTCCCCAGCCAGCCGGCCGCCACGTACTGCCGCAGCAGCGGACACGGCCGGTACTTGTCGTCCCCCAGATCCCGGTGCAACACCTCGAGGATCGCCAGGCACGTGTCCAGCCCGATGAGGTCCGCCAACGCCAGCGGACCGATCGGATGGTTCATCCCCAGCTTCATCACCGCATCGATCTCTTCCGGCCCGGCCACGCCTTCCATGAGGCAGAAGATCGCCTCGTTGATCATCGGCATGAGCACGCGGTTCGAAACGAAGCCGGGCGAGTCGCGTACCTCGACGGGCGTCTTCCCGAGCCGTTTGGCCACCTCGATCACCGTCGCCGCCGTCTCGTCCGAGGTCTGGAGCCCCCGGATCACTTCCACGAGCTGCATCACCGGAACCGGGTTCATGAAGTGCATACCCACGAACCGGTCCGGGTGCCGCGTCAACGCCGCGAGCTTGGTGATCGAGATGGATGACGTGTTGGACGCCAGGATCCCATCACCCGCAACGGCATCCAGCGCGCGGATGACATCGCCCTTCAACACCGGGTCTTCCGGCACGGCCTCGACGATCAGCCCGGAGCCCGCCGCGGCGTCCGTCGCGGTCGCCGTGCGGATGCGGCCGAGCGTCTCTTCCCGCGCCTCGGGCGGCAACACTCCCTTCCGGATCTGGCGATCGAGGTTCTTCCCGATCGTGTCGAGCGCCGCGGCCAGCCGGTCCTCGGCGACATCGATCAGCACCACCTCATAGCCGTGTTGCGCGAAGACGTGCGCGATGCCGTTGCCCATCGTCCCCGCGCCCACGACCGTCACACGCTGCACTTCCGCCATGCTCGTGTTCTCCTCTCCCCTGGCTACGGCCGCTCGTCCACCAGCGGCCGCAGCGCCTTCATCTCCGGTGCTTCCCCCAGCACTCCGAGCCGCATCACGGCCAGCAGCGCGAGCAGGGATGCCAGCGTCCCCGCCAATCCGGCCTCGGGCCCGAACCCTCCGCCCGTGACCCACTCCGGCCCGCTCACGATCGCTTCGTAGAGCGGCGTGTCCAGCAGCTCGAGCCCGCTCACCGGGAGGTCCAGCACGCTGCCCATCGTCCAGTTCCAGCCCAGGTGCACCGCGGTCGCGAACCACAGGCTGCGCGTCCGGAGGTACGCCGCCGAGAGCAAGACCCCGGCAAGGAAGATGTTGACCAGGGCGAACACGTTCGCGCCGGGGTTGCCCGCGTGCGCCAGAGCGAACGCCGCACTGAACGTCGCCGTCGCGACCACCGGGCCCACCGCCTCGACCAGCACCTGGAACGCGTAGCCGCGGAACAGCGCCTCCTCCGCGGCGGCCGGCAGCGCCAGCGCCAGCAGCGCCCCCAGCAACGCCGCCGTGTATGCGCCCGCGCCGCCCGCATCCGGCCGGTACTCGAGCCAGCCCACCAGCGCCAGGGCCGCAGCGACCAGCAGCAGCGGCCCCCCGCCGATCGCCAGCCCCACCACCAGCTCACGCAGAGTGCGCGACGTCCACGCGAACCCCAGCGCGCCAGGCCGCCGGCGGTCGAACCAGGTGAGCGCCAGCCAGCCGGCGCACAGAGCCGCGGCGAGCGTCGCAATGCCCTGCACCACCAGCGGGCCCACGCCGCTGCCCGATCCACCGTACAGCATCGCCAGCGGCGCGAACGCGAACAGCAGCGCCGCGAACAGGAGGAAGAACAGCAGGATCCTCCACGCCGCGCGGAGCCGCCCCCTGCTGACGAACAGACGTCGAACGGCGTCGCCCACGACGAAAAACCCCCGGGTCACAATGACCCGAGGGTCCGAACTCCGGGCCCGGTTCCCGTCCGACCGCCGAGCACGATCGGCAGCACAGATCCCCGTACCGTCCCCGCTGCCGCCATCTCAGATCCGCCTCAGATCCGCTCCACCGAGAGGGCGACGGCATCGCCGCCGCCCAGGCAGAGCGTGGCGAGCCCGGTCTGACCGCCGCGGTCTCGCAGCGCGTACAGGAGCGTCGTCAGGATCCGGGCGCCCGACGCGCCGATCGGGTGCCCCAGCGCGATGGCGCCCCCGTGCACGTTCACCCGGTCCCAATCCCAGCCGAGCTCCTTGCCGTCCGCGAGCACCTGGACCGCGAACGCCTCGTTCACCTCGATCAGGTCGTAGTCCCCGATCGTCTTGCCTTCCTTCTCCATCACGCGCCGTACCGCGCGCACGGGCGCGAAGAACAGCTCCCGCGGCGACACCGCGCCCGTGGCGTACGCGTTGATGCGCGCAAGGATCTCGAGGCCGTGCGCCTCCGCGTACTCCTGGCTGGTGATCACCAGGGCCGCCGCGCCATCGTTCAGCCCCGGCGCGTTGCCGGCCGTCACCACCGGCGTCTCGACCTCCGGCGGCTTGTCCTTGACGAACGCCGGCGGCAGCTTCGACAGCGCCTCCATGGACGTGTCCCGCCGCGGCGGCTCGTCCTCGTCCACCACCGTCGAGCCCCGCCGGCCCGGCACCTCGACCGGCACGATCTCCGCCTGGAACTTGCCCGCATCCTGCGCGGCGACCGCCTTGCGGTGCGAGGCCAGGGCGAACGCGTCCGCTTCCTCCCGGCTGATGCCGGCCTTCCACGCGGTGTACTCCGCATGCCCACCCATGTGGCAGTCCACGAAGCTGCACCACAGCCCGTCGTGGATCAGGCCGTCCACCAGCTCCTGGTTGCCGAACTTCACGCCCTGTCGGTAGCCGCGCAGGTAATACGGCGCGTTGGACATGGACTCCATGCCGCCGGCGAGGATCACCCGTGCGTCGCCGGCCTTGATCGCCTGCGCGGCGAGCATCACCGCCTGGAGCCCCGAGCCGCAGACGCGGCTCACCGTCATCGCGCCCACCGACTCCGGCACCCCGCCGCGCACGGCCGCCTGCCGGGCGGGCGCCTGGCCGAGCCCCGCCGAGATGACGTTGCCCAGGATCACGTCATCGATCTCGCCGGGGTCGATCCCGGCCCGCTCGACGGCGGCACGCACCGCCACGGCACCGAGGTCCGTTGCCGACAACGGGCTGAGCGCGCCCATGAACCGGCCGATCGGTGTCCGCGCAGCGCTCACGATGACCGGAGTGTTCCGCGGATCCGCCATGATCGCTCCTTTCCTGCGCGACGCCGGCCCGGGGCCGGCCCGCAGCGGTAAGATACCCCGCGTCTCGCAGGGCGGGAAGGGCGCCGCGGCCGTTCGGCCGCGGTCGCGCTAGAAAACGAAGCGCAGCACCGCGACCGTGGGCCGCAGCCCCACCCGGTCGCGGAGCAGCGCGCCGATCGCTCGCCTCCGTAGGCTACCGTAGCTCTGGCGGCCTGCGACCACGTTGGCGAGCACCTGCCGCAGCCGGGGGCTCAACCGGCAGGCCTCGATCATCGCCCGCGTGAACCCCGCCCGGTAGAACCGGCTCGCGTAGTGGTGCGCGATGCGCAGCTCGCGCAGCACCTCCCCGGCGAGCCGGGCCGGGTAGCCCGCGAGTGTGCCCTCCTCGAGGAGGACACGGGCAGCCAGCTCGCCGGAGCGCAGCGCGTAGTGGATCCCTTCCCCCGTGATCGGGTCCACCAGCCCCGCCGCATCGCCGCACAGCGCCCAGCGCGCGCCGCCGAAGAGCCCGGGCCTGCGGTGGTCCCCCCGCCGCAGCAGCGGGATCGGATGGCCGTACGCCGGATGGTCGGCGCTCACGCCCGCTGCTGCGAGATGCTCCAGCAGAGCCGCCTCGAGCTCTCCCCGCGCCGCGCCGTGCTCCAGGTGACACACGCCGATCGAGGCCGTCTGGCCCCGTGGAAACTCCCAGACGTAGCCGGGGAACCCGTCGCGGAAGCGCACCACCAGCTCGGGTGCCGCGTCGCGCGGGATCGGCACGAACCGCCCACGCGTCGGCGTCTGCACGGGCTGCAGACCGGGCGACAGCAAGCGCCGCATCCGCGAGGATGCGCCGTCCGCGCCGATGACATAGCCGACGTCGTAGCTGCCGCCTTCGTCGTCCACGAGCCGGAACCCCGCCGCTGTCGGGCTCGCCTCGCGGATGCGCCGCGGCACGTGCCGCGCGCCCGCCGCCACCGCACGCTCGAGCTGGAAGCGGGAGAGGATGCGGCGGTCCACCAGCAGCAACGGCGCCGCGGCCTCCACGGCCAGCTCCCCCGCGCCCGGCGCCAGCAGCCGCACCCGTTCCACCCACCGCCCCTGCGGACCGAGTTCGCGCAGCTCAGGGAAGTGGTCCAGCGCGTGGATCGGGATCCCGCCGCCGCACGCTTTCTCCCACGGCGCCCGTGGGTCGAACAGCAACACCTCCATACCGCCCGCGGCGAGGAGCTCGGCCGCCCGCGCGCCCGCCGGGCCGGCACCCACCACCGCGACCAGTGCCCTCCGCCCCCCGCGCATCGCGTCTCCCCGCTAGGACTCAGGCAACAGCGTGGGGCGTTCCTCCGCCGGGTCGAGCCTGCCCCACGGCACCACCGGGTCGTGCTCGAAGATCAGCAGCCAGCCCTCTTCCCGCGCCCGCTTCAGCACCCACCGCTTGGTCTCCAGCGTCACCAGCGGCTCCACGTCGTAGCCCATGATCCACGGTAGCGGCAGGTGCGCCGACGTCGGCACCAGGTCCGCCAGGAAACACGCCGTCTCGCCTTCCGACTGAACGAGCACGCACTGGTGATGCGGCGTGTGGCCGGGCGTCGGCACCAGCCGCACCCCCGGAACCACCTCGTGCTCGCCGCTCACGAACTCGAAACGCCCGGCGGCGTGCACGGGGTCGAAGTTGTGCGGCAGGTAACTCGCACGCACCCGCTCGTTGCCCGAATGCGCCCACTCCCACTCGCCGGCCTGCACCACGTAACGCGCCCGCGGGAACGAGAGCCGGATCGCGCCCTCCGCGTCCCGGTACGTGTTGCCGCCCGCGTGATCGAAGTGCAGATGCGTGTTGATGACGATGTCCACGTCCTCCGGCGTGAACCCCGCATCCCGCAGCGCGTCCTCCAGGCGCGTCGGCGAGCCGGCGTTGTCCACGCCGTAGATGTCCCGGAACTTGGCGTCTTCCTTGTTGCCCACGCCGTTGTCCACCAGCACCAGCGCGTCCGGCGTCTCGATGAGCAGGCAGCGCAAGGCGAGCGGGATGCGGTTCCGCCCATCTGCCGGGATCCGCTTCTGCCACAACGGCTTCGGGACCACGCCGAACATCGCCCCGCCGTCCAGCCGCTGCAGCCCGGCTTCCAGCGCGTGCAGGCGGCACTTCCCCAGCGTCCGCGTCCGCCGCAGCGGAAGGTCGGACGCGACCTCCGGAAACTGCACCGCTTCACCCTCCTTCATCGCTCCACCGTCGCCCTTGCCCACGCCCTGGCCCTTCTCACGCCGAGTCCATCGACCGCGGCAGCGACGAGCGCCGACGCCGACGCGGCGCGCGCCGCTCCAGCAGCGCCTCGAGCGCCGCCCACCCCCGGATCTCCTGCTCCTCGAGCCGCTCCAGCAGCCGGAGCAGCAGCTCCACCGTCGCGCGCGCGTCGCCGTACGCCCGGTGCCGCGCCTCGTTCTCCACACCGAAATACTCGGTCAGCGCGTCCAGCGAACGGCGCCGCACCTCGGGCACGAGATGGCGCGCCAGCCGGACGGTACACAGAACCCTGGCCTCCGGCGCGCGGCCCGTCGCCCGTTCCAGCTCCCGGCACAGGAACGCCCAGTCGAACGCCGCGTTGTGTGCCACGAAGACCCGCCCCGCCAGCAGCCGGTGCACATCCTCGGCGATCTCCCGGAACGGCGGCGCGCCCGCCACCATCTCCTGGGTGATGCGCGTCAGCGCGGTGATGTACGGCGGGATCGGCCGCTCCGGATTCACCAGCGTCTCGAACGACTCGATCACCCGTCCCGTGCCGTCCACGCACCACGCTGCGATTTCCGTGATCCGGTGCCCCCGGTACACGGACCCGCCCGTCGTCTCCACGTCCACGACGACGTACTCGAGCGACCGCAGCGGCACGTCGTCCACCGGTCCGTGCCCGTTGCCGTTCGCCGAGGCCGCACCGTCTGTCTCGCGCGGGTCCGCGAGCGGCTGGTCGGGTGCCCCGCCCCCTGACAACCGCAGGTCGAGCTGCTCGCCGAACCGAAGCCGGTGGGCGCCGTCCGCGCGCCGCGGGTCCCGCCTCACCAGATGTCCTCGCGACGGACCGGCAACGTCATGCAACGCGCCCCACCGCCCCCACGCACCAGCTCGCTCCCCTCGAAGGTGATGACCGCCTTCTCATCGTCTTCGATGTCCGCCTCGCCCGTGAGGAAATCCAGCCCGGAGACGACGCGGTATCCGGCCTCACGCTCCATCTCCGCGTACGTCATCTCGTTCCGCGAGTAACCGAGCACCACCCCCGGACGGACCGCCACGAAGTTGCAGCCGCTGGACCACTGCTCGCGCTCCTGGAACACCCGCTTCGTGCCGCCGCAGAAGATCGGCTCCAGCGGCAACCCCACCTCCCGCAGCGCGGCGAACAGGTTCGGCATCTCCCGCATGCCCTTCCGCCCCGCGTGGTAATGGAGCACGCTGCAGCGCGTCGGCCCGACGAACGCCGGCGGAAAGATCACGCAGTGGTCCCGATCCACCATCGTGAAGATCATGTCCAGGTGGATCATCGCCCGGTCGTTGGGGAGCACCACCAGCAGAATGTCCTTGATCCCCACCTGCTTGACCAGTCGGTCCGCGATCGTGTCGAACGCCCCCGGGCTCGACCGCTCCGACAGCCCCATCATCACCAGGTCCGGGCGCAGGACGTGCAGGTCCCCTCCCTCCAGCGTGTACCCCGCCCGCCGCTCCTCGCTGCCGTCGTAGATCAGCGTCTTGCGCTGGAGCTTGGGGTGATACGTGAAGAGAGCCTTCATCAGGATCTCTTCCGTCCAGCGCACCGTGTAGCGCATCGAGCCGATGACCACCCCGTCGCCCACCACCATCGCCGCATCACGCGTGAAGAAGAGGTTCGGCAACGGCGGGAGCTCGTAGGTGGCCACGTTCAGGATCTTCTGCAGCGGCCCCTCCTCCACCTCACGTCCCTCGATGAACAACGCCACCAGCTCCGACGCCGGCAGCTTCTCCAGCTCCCGCGCGAGCGGCTCCGACTGCGCGACGTCCATCACCCGCCCGATCAGGAACTTCCTCACCTCCGGCTCGTCCACGATCTCCTCGAGCAGGTCCCGCACCTCGTACACCTCGCAGAACCGCGAGAGGATCGCCTTGAACCGGTGGTGCTCCCGCCGCGCCTGCTCCAGGTCGATGATGTCGTCGTACAGGAAGTCTTCCCGCGTGGCCGGCGTCACCGCCAGCACTTCAGGACCCGGCGTGTGACAGATCACCGCCCGTAACGGGCCGATCTCCGACGTGACGTGTACGCGTGAACCGTCCATACGCCTCATCTCCGATCCGTACGCGTGCCCCGCCACCGCGCGCCACCCCGCTCCCCGTTCGACAACGCGTACGACAAGCCCTCCAGTTCCACCGTCATGTTCACGCTCTTCAACGCGACATCCGGCGGGACGTCCAGCTTCGTCGGCGCGAAGTTCAGGATCCCGCGAACCCCCGCCGCCACCACCCGATCCACCACACCTTGCGCCGCCTCCGCCGGAACCGCAACGATGACGATCTCGATCCCCTCCGCCCGCAACACCTCCTCCATGCTCTCCGCCGGGAGCACCCGGAGCCCGTCCCAGCGCTGCCCCACCTTCCGCTCGTCCGCGTCGAACACCGCGACGATGTGGAAACCCTGCCGCCGGAAATCCTGATACCCGAACAACGCCGCTCCGATCTTCCCCGCCCCCACCAGCGCCACCCGCCACTGCCGCCCGAGCCCCAGGATCGCGCGCAACCGCTCCACGAGATCCGGCACCGAATACCCCAGACCTCGCTTGCCGAACGTCCCGAAGAACGACAGGTCCTTCCTCACCTGCGCCGCCGTCGTGCCCGCCCGCCGCGCCAACTCCTCGCTCGAAACGGTGCCCAGCCCCTGCTCGTTCAACTCGCTGAGGATCCGGAGGTACAGCGACAGGCGGGTGACGGTGGAGTCCGATACCTTCCTCATCGCGCCGCGACTCCCAGCTCACCGGCGGGTTTGTGAATGCTTTCACAAATAAGCTACCCCCGCCACTCCGACGCGTCAATGCCAACCCACACGGCGACAAATAGATCCGCCACCAGCAGGACGGCACGTCCGACGCGCGGCCGGTGCCTCAGCGCCCGATGACCGACGATGTCGACGACGACAAAGCGGCATCCGCCGCGGCCGCCGCCCGCCGGCCCTCGGCCTCGTCCACGCGGCTCAACACGACCATGCCGCTCACGAAGAACGCCATGAGGGCGAGGATCCCGAACCGGCTGGAGCCGGTGAGCATGCCCACCAACCCGAAAACGGCGGGCCCCACGATGCCGGCGAAACGCTCGGACACGCTGAAGAATCCGAAGAACTCCGAGGACTTCGCCCGGGGGATCATGGTGGCGTAGAAGGAGCGGCTGAGCGCCTGCGCCCCGCCCTGGACCAGGCCGACCACGAACGCGAGCGCCCAGAAGTGCCACGCCTCGCGGACGAAGTAGCCGAAGACGGCGATGAGCGTGTAGACCCCGAGGGCGAGATCGATGCCGCGCCGCGTCCCGATGCGGCTGGCGAGAGCGCCGAACAGGAAGCTGCAGGGGATGCCGATGAACTGGACCAGGAGCAGCGCGCCGATGAGGGTCCCCTGGCCGAGGCCCAGCTCGGTCCCGTAGATCACGGCGAGTCGCTGGATGGTGTGGATCCCGTCGATGTAGAGCCAGAACGCGAGCAGGAACCGGAACGTCTCTCGATACTGGCGGATCTCGCGGAACGTCGTGCGCAGTCGGCCGAACGCTGCGGCGAAGGGGTTGCCGTGGAGCGCTTCCCCGGCGTCCACCCGTCGGGGCGGCTCGGGCACGTTCCGCAAGACCGGGACGGAAAAGACCAGCCACCAGGCCGCGACGGTGAGGAAGGACACGCGACTCGCGACGGCCGCATCCGCGAGCCCGAACACGGCGGGCTGCGCGATCATGAGCGCATTGATCGCCAGCAGCACGCCGCCGCCGAGGTAACCCAGCGCGTAGCCTGCGGTGGAGACGCGATCGATCTCGTCCGGGCGCGCGATGTGGGGCAGCAGCGAATCCGCGAAGACCAGGGAGCCGGTGAAGCCGATGCTGCCGACGACGTAGAGCGCCGAAGCGAGCAGCCAGTCGCCGCGCTGCACGAAGTAGAGGCCGGCGGATGCGATGACGCCCACCAGCATGAACGCGGCGAGGAACCGTTTCTTGGCGCCGAGGTAGTCGCCCATCGCGCCCAGCACCGGGGAGGCGAAGGCGATGATCGCGAGCGCGATCGAGTTCGTGTAGCCCCAGTACGCGGTCGCCTGGACGGGGCTGAGGTCGCCGGCGGCGACCCGGCTGTAGTAGATGGGCAGGACCGCCGCGCCGATGGTCGTGATGAACGCGGAGTTCGCCCAGTCGTACATCGCCCAGCTCCGCAGCTCCCTGCGCTGGAGGCCGAGAGCGGCGAGCAGGCGGGCAGTGCGGCCCTGCGGCGCTGCGGCCACGGTCTGCATCCCCATTACACGTCCGTTTCCGGCTCCCGGCCCGCGCCCGCTGAGCGCGGATAGCCTCGCTTCCTCAGGGCGCGGGAGAGGGCGATGAACTCATCCGGGGTGAGCGTCTCCGGCCTCCGGTCCATCTCGATGCCCGTCTCGCCCGTCACTCCCTCGAGGTCGTGGGGATCCACCCGATACTCCTCCGCGGAGCGGAGGATCTTCTGGAGCTGCTTGCGCCGCCAGCCGAACGCGACGCGCGTCAACGTCCGCAGGTCTGCTTGCTCCTCGGGCGAGAGCCGCGGCGGCCGGTGCGGCGTGATGAGGATCACCGTGGAATCCACGTCCGGAACGGGTCGGAACGCGCCCCGGCCCACGTGGAAGAGCCGCTTCACATCCGCGACCGTACGCACGCCGACGCTGAGTGCGCCGTAGGCCTTCTCGCCTGGTGCGGCGAGGATCCGGTCCGCGACCTCGCGCTGCACCATGATGACGATGCGTTCTGCGCCCAGTCCGGACTCGAGCAGGTGGAAGATCAGCGGCGAGGTGATGTTGTACGGAATGTTGCCGACGACCTTGACGCGCGCGGGATCGTGGACGAGCGTGCGCAGGTCGGTCTCCAATGCGTCGCCGTGCACGATGGTCACGCCCGTCCCATCGGCGAACTCGGCCTGGAGACGCGCGGCGAGTTCATCGTCTTTCTCGATGGCGATGACGCGCCCGGCCTGCTCGGCGAGGTGCCGGGTCAGCGCCCCGGTGCCGGGGCCGATCTCGAGCACCTCGTCCTCGGGTGTGAGATCCAGCGCCGCCACGATCTTGCGCTGGATGTTGGGGTCGACCAGGAAGTTCTGGCCCAGGGAGCGTTTGGCCCGCACGGTCGTATCACGCGCGCACGATCACGGCCGTGCGGTCATCGGGCGGCACGGCCGTCGTCGCGTTCTCGGTGAGGGCGAAGACGCGCTCCAGGATCTCCGCGGGCGGCCGGTCGCGCAACCGCACGACCTCCTGCACCAGCGCGGCCTCGCCGGCCATGCCGCCACCGGCGAAGGCGTCGGACAGTCCGTCGGTGAACAGGCAGAGCAGGTCCCGCCCCGTAGCCCATTCACTCACCGCCTCGCCGTACGCCGGCAGGACGACGGTCCCGAGCGCGGGGCTGGTCGCACCCAACCGGATGGCGCCGCCGTCCTCCCGGATCCGGTACGCCTGCGGGTGTCCCGCGTTGGCGTAGACGAGGCGGCGGCCTCGCGCGTCCAGCACGCCGTAGAACAGCGAGACGTACATCTCCGTGGTCTCCAGCTCGTCGATGAGCGCGGCGTGCACGCGCTCCAGCACCTCGCCCGGCGGTCGCGCCTCCAATGCGTAGATCCCGGCAGCGCTGATCGTGAGCGCCATGATCAGCGCGGCCGAGAACCCGTGGCCCGAGACATCGCCGATCAACACGCCGAGCCGGTCGCTCGAGAGCGGGAACAGGTGGTAGAAGTCCCCACCCACGGATTCGGCGGGCGAGCAGCGTGCAGCGATCTCCGCCGAGGTGGCGAGCTTCGAGACGTCGGGCAGCAGCTTGAGCTGGAGGTCGTGTGCCAGCTCGAGCTCGCGCTCGAACCGCTGGCGGCGCAGGTTCTCCTGCATGAGCCGCTGCGCCTCGAGCGCGACCCCCACCTGGCTGGCGATCGCCGTGAGCAGCCGCGCGTCGCCCGCGTCGAACGGCTCGTCCGTGTGCCGGCCGACCAGGTTGATCACGCCGATCGTCCGGGCTGGCCCTTCGGGCGGCCTGTAGTGGATCGGCACGGACAGGAACGGCTCGCGGCCACGGGGCGGCGGCTCCATCCGTGCGCCCCGCGGCAGTGAAGTGGCGCGTTCGATGTTGAGGGCTCTGCGTTCGCGAAAGACGCGCGCCGTCACGGAATGCGGGTCGTCCGGGGCGATCGGGCCGCTCAGACCGTCCTCACCCACGGCCGCGATCAGGTGGAGGCGATCGTCCTCGGGGTGGTAGATCCACAGGGATGCACGCCGCGCGCCGAGCACGTCCGCCACCTCGCCGAGGATGCGCTGGCCGGCGGCCGGCAGCGAGATGACCGACCCGAGCGTCTCGGTGATGGAGTACAGAAGGTTGATCTCCTCGTAACGGTCGGCGAGTTCTTCGGCGGCGAGGCGGGTCTCGGTCTCGTAGTTGAGGAACTGGGCGAGCGCCTCGAGCAGGAATCCGACTTCGCCGGCCGGCAGCGCGGCCCCCTCGATCTCCAGCTCGTAGACGCCGTCGCTCCCCGGGACGTGCTGCGCTGTCGGGCCGGGCCCGTCGGCGGCGACGCCCTCCGGCGGGTAGACGCAGATCCAACCGCCCGGACACGCGGCCCAGAGCCGGAGGTCCACGCCCTCGTGCGTGCGGCGGAAGGCGTCGAGCAGCGCGCCCACGCCGGAGGCCGAACCGTGGACGGGCTCGGCGCCGTGCACCGTGCTCACCGCGACTCTCGATCCCTGTTCGCGCGCGAGCCGGCGAGGAGGACCATCGTGATCGAGTTGCCTCGCTCGTTGAACTCGACGCGGTCCATCAGCTTCCGGATCAGGAAGATCCCGCGGCCGTACGGCCGCGAGCGGTTGCCGGGCAGCGTCGGATCGGCGACGGCCTCCGGGTCGAACCCGCGGCCTTCATCGGTCACGCGGACCGTCACTTCCTCGGGGGTGACGTTCGCTTCCACGCGCACGCGCTTCGCCGGATCGCGGCCGTTCCCGTAAAGCATCGCGTTGGCCAGCGCCTCCGTCACGCCGACCCGCAGGTTCAGCCGCAGCCGGTCGTCGTCGAAGCCAGCCTCGCGGCACCGGTTCACGAGCTGCTGCACCGCGCGGCCGATGGCGCGCAGGTCGTTCGGCAGCTCGATGCTGTAATCCACTTTCATGTCGGGTCCACGGCTGCTGATCGCCCGCACCGCCCGGGCGGCGCGGCCCCGTGCGCCGCCCGTGGAGCGGGCGCCCCCGTCCGGCCGGGGCGCCGGACTCCATGGAATCTAAGGCTCGGAGGGCAGGATGGACAGCGTCAGAAGGAAGCGAGCGCTTCCTCCCGGCTGTTCGAGATGTGGAAGAGCGTATCGAGCTTGGTCAGCTCGAACAGCGTCCGCAGGTCCTCGTTGAGGTTGGCCAGGCGCAGTTCGCCGCCCTGTTCGCGGATCTTCTTGGACAGGCTGACCAGCACGCCCAGGCCGGACGAGTCGATGTAACCCGTCTTCGCGAAGTCGATCAGGAACTTGCGCGCCCCGCCCTCGAGCTCCTGGAGCACCTTCTGCTTCAGCTCCTGGCGGTTGCCGACAATGAGTTGACCTTCGACGTCGATCGTGACGACGTCGGCCTCTTTCTTCACGTGGAAGTTCATGGCTCCCTCACGTGGTCGTGGGTCCCGGCGGATATCGGCCGTGCAGGGCAAGTTCGGTGCCGCCTATCGCCGGCGCAACCGGCGCGCGCCGCCGCGCGGCGGACGCCTCACGCCAGCAGCGCCGTGATGCACGCCACGTGGACGATGTCGTCCACGCTCGCCCCGCGGGAGAGGTCGTTGCAGGGCCGCGCGAGACCCTGGATGATCGGCCCCAACGCCTCCGCCCGGGCCAGCCGCTGCACCAGCTTGTACGCGATGTTCCCCGCGTCCAGGTCCGGGAAGACCAGCACGTTCGCCGTCCCCGCCAGCCCCACATCCGCCCCCTTCCGGGTCGCGACAGCCGGGATCAGTGCCGCATCCGCCTGGAGCTCGCCGTCCGCCACCACATCCGGCATCCGCTCACGGAACAGGTTCAGGGCTTCCCGCACGCGCTGCACGCTCTCTCCCGTGGCGCTGCCCTTGGTCGAGTACGAGAGGAACGCGACGCGCGGCTCGTCTCCCACGATCTTCCGACGCGCCTCCACCGCCGCCTGCGCGATGTCCGCGAGCTGACGCGCCCCGGGCTCCGGCACCACCCCCGCATCCGTGAACGTCAGGACCTCCGGCTCCCGCGTCCCCCTGAACGGCGGCACGACCATGTAGAACGAGGACGAGATCGTCTCGATTCCGGGCGCCGGCCCCACGCACCACAGCGCGGCGCGCAGCACCTCCGCCGTCGGGTACGCCGCGCCCGCCACCGATCCGTCCGCCTCCCCCGCGCACACCATCATCGCCGCGAAGTAGAGCGGCTGGCTCACCCGCTCCAGCGCTTCCGCGCGCGTCATGCCACGGTGCTTGCGGCGCTCGAGCAGCGCGTCGGCGTAGTGTTCGCGTCGGTCGTCCCGCGCCGGATCCACCACGATGACGCCGTCGCCGTCCCCCTCAGCCGCATCCACCGCCCGCCGCAGCTCCTCCGGTCGCGAACTCAACGCGATGACCTGCATGACGCCAGCGCGCTGGAGCCGGGCAATGGCGTGGATGATCCTCTCGTCGTGCCCTTCCGCGAACACGATCCGTCGCCGCAGCGCCGCCGCACGTACGGGGAGCTGCTCGAGGAACGCGTTCATGAGCCATGGCGTGCGCCCGCATACTTCTCGTTCAGCCGCGCCAGCACCGGCGGCGCGACAAGGTCGCTCACATCACCCCCCAACGACGCGATCTCCCGCACCAGCGAGGCGGACAGGAACGAGTACTGCACGTCGGGCGCCAGGAAGAGTGTCTCCACTTCCGGCCAGAGCTGCCGGTTCATCAGAGCCATCTGGAACTCGTACTCGAAATCCGAGACGGCCCGCAGGCCCCGGATGATCAGCGGCGCGCCCTCCCGGCGAGCGAACTCGACGAGCAGGCCCTCGAACTCCTTCACCTCGACGCGCGGCTCGTCCGCGAAGACCTCGCGGATCATCTGGACCCGCTCTTCGATGGTGAAGAGCCCCTGCTTCGCCTGGGTAGACCGGTGCGCGACGGCCACGATGATGCGATCCACGAAGCGCAGGCCGCGCCTCACGATGTCCTCGTGACCGTTCGTGATCGGGTCGAACGAGCCGGGATAGATCGCGACGCGCTGGGTCGTTCCACTCATTCCGGTGCGGGGATCATGGTGAGCGCCGTGTCGCCGTACCGCCGCGTCCGCTGGCCCGGCGTCTCCGGCAACGTCTCCTTCGCGCTGTGCTCGATCCAGAGCTGGCGCGCGAACGGCCGCCGTGTGAACTGCCGCACCAGCTCGGCCGCCAGGTCCTCCCCGTACGGCGGGTCGGCGAGGGCGAGGTCGAAGGCGCCGAGCGGGAGGCCGGCGACGTAGGCGAGCGCGTCCGCGCGCACCACCTCCGTCTGGCCCTCCGCCCCGAGCCGCTCGATGTTCGCGCGCAACGCCCGGAGCGCGCGCCCCGCCTTCTCGACGAACACGACCCGGGCGGCCCCACGCGAGAGCGCTTCCAGGCCGAGCGCGCCGGATCCGGCGAACAGGTCCAGGACCGTTGCGCCCGGGAGCGCCGGCTGGAGCGCGCTCATCCACGCCTCGCGGACCCGGTCGGTCGTGGGGCGCGTGTGGCGGCCGGGCGGTGCCTCGATGCGGTGACCACGCCAACGACCTGCGATGATCCTCATCGCCCGACCTCACTGCGGCGCGCCCGCCCCCGGCCGCGGGCACTTCCGCGCGCCGCCGGCACGCTCACCCGGCGCCGGGTCCCGCCGCGGGCCGCAGGTCCACGAGCCGCGCCTGGAGCGTGACCCGGTCGCCCCAACGGTCTTCGTGGAGCTGGAACGCCACGTCGATCGGCCCGCGGCTCACGTCCACGTGCTTCAGCCACTCTGCCATCCGGAACCCGATGGCCTCCAGTCGCACGCCGTCTTGTGCGAGCTGGAGCTTCAGGTGGCCGTTGCCCACCACTCGCGGATAGCCTGCCACCGAGACGCCCCGCGCGGCGAAGACCGGCGCCGGGTTGCCCACGCCGAACGGCCCGAAATGGCGCAGGTACCGGTACAGCTCCTGGTTCGCCTCCGGCAGCCGGACGTCGAGGTCCACTTCGACCTCCGGCACCAGGTCGTCGGGGCTCAGGGCCGTCCGCGCCATCGCGTTGAACGCCTCCCGGAACGCGTCGATCCGATCCGGCCGGATCTCCAATCCGGCGGCGTACTTGTGTCCGCCGTAGCGCTCGAGGTGGTCGCCGCAGGCGCGCAGCGCGGCGTAGAGGTCGAACGCCGGGATCGAGCGCGCGCTGCCCCGGGCGTGCCCACCCTCGGGCGCAATGGAGATCAGGATCGTCGGCCGGTGGATCCGTTCCACCACCCGGGAGGCGACGATGCCGATCACCCCCGGGTGCCAGCCCGATGCGGCCAGCACCACGGCGTAGTCCCGGTCCGGGTCGTAGCCCCGCTCCAGTAGCTCGAGCGCCTCGCGCAGCGTCTCCCGGTCCGCGATCTGCCGTTCCCGGTTGTCCTGCTCGAGCCGCTCCACCAGCGGCTCGGCCTCCTCATCCGATTCCGCCAGCAGCAGCCGCACCCCCCAGGATGCATCCCCCATCCGCCCCACCGCGTTGATGCGCGGGCCGAGCATGTGGCTGACGTGGCTCGCCATGAGGAACGCCCGGTCGGCGAGCCCCGCCCGCCGCACGAGCGCGCGCAAACCCGGGTTCCGTGTCACAGGCAGGACGCGCAGCCCGTAGCGCGTCAGCACGCGGTTCTCTCCGCGGAGCGGAGCGAGGTCGGCGATGGTCGCGATGGCGACCAGGTCCAGATAGTACCACAGCTCGGTCGGCGGCTGCCCGCGCGCCTCCC
Source organism: bacterium (assembly GCA_003242735.1). Taxonomy (NCBI): domain Bacteria; species bacterium. Next base: position 41,061 of record QGVH01000028.1, read on the forward strand.
ACAGCGCCTGGCAGACCTTGAACGCCACCCCGGTGCCGGCCAGCGCCTTGTCGGGGTAAGGACAGTCCGGGCGGTTCGGGTCGATCGCGGCGACCGCCGGCGGGAGCTCGGCCCCGGGCGTGTGATGGTCCGTGACGACGACGTCGATCCCCGCATCCTTCGCGGCGAGGACCGCCCCGTGCGCCAGGATCCCGCAGTCGGCCGTGAGGATCAGGCGGGCGCCCGCCTCCACGGCGGCCGCGATCCCCGCGGGGCCGAGGTCGTAGCCGTCCACCAGGCGACGCGGCACGAAGGGCACCACACGGCCGCCGAGCCGCCTCAGCACCTGCGTGTACAGCGCGGTCGAACAGATCCCGTCCACATCGTAGTCGCCGTGGACGAGGATCGTCTCGCCCCGGTCCAGCGCACGGGAGAGCCGTTCGACCGCCCGCTCCATCCCCGCGAGCAGCCACGGATCGTGGAGGCCGTCCAGCCGCGGCCGCAGGAACCGCTTCGCTTCCTCCGGAACGCCGTAGCCCCGCTGGGCCAGCAGCCGGCACAGCGGCTCCGGGAGCCGCAGCGCCTCCACCAGCCGCCCGACCGCGGCATCGTCCACCACCGCCCCACGCCGCACCCAACGACGCGCCGGAGCGGGCACCATCACCGACGGGCTCATGGCGCCAAAGCTAGCGGTCCACGCGTGGCACGGGCAAGTGAAAAACGGGCCGCGTCCCTCGCCTGGAACGCGGCCCTCAGTCCTCGGGATACAGGATCACGCCGCACACCTCGCAGCGGTGCAGGGTCCCTCCTCCCCGGCGGATCTCGACCTGCTGCTGGATCGGCACGACGCTGAAGCAGTGGCCGCATGCGCCGTCCGCCAGCAGCTTCGCCAGCACCATCTGGGTCCGGCCCGCCCGTACCCGCTCGTAGAGCCGGAGCGCCGCGGCATCCAGATGCAGCGCATGGTTCTGCCGGCGGTCGCGCAGCACCGCCAGCTCGTCTGCGGCGCCCGCCCGCTCCTCCTCCAGCGCCCGCCGCTTCGGCTCCACTTCCGCTCGCACCCTGGCCAGCTCCCGCTCCAGCTCCTCCAGCTTCAGCTCCGAACGCGTCGCCTGCTCCGTCAGGTCACGCGCCTCCTGCTCGTCCACCTCCGCCGCCCGCCGCACCAGATCGATCTCCGTCCGGACCGCGGCCTCCTCACGGGCGGTCCGCACCCGCTCCAGCCGCTCCACGTAGCGCGCCAAACGCTCTCTCTTCTCCTGCGCCGCCCGCTCGAGCCGCCGCACGTCCTGCCGCATCTCCGCGACCCGCGCCCGCAACGCCTCCACCTCCCGCGCCAACGCCGCCACCGGCGCATCCAGCTCCTCGAGCTTCGGGCCGTACGTCGCCAGGCGCGCCTCCGCCCCCGCGATCTCCTCGTCCAGCTTCTGGAGTTCCAGCAACGATCGGTAGATCTCTTCCATTCACCCTTCCTTGGACATGGGCCCCGGTTGCCGGATGCGCCCCCGCCCGGGGTACGTCCGGTACCTCCTGCTCAACTTAAACCCCAGATCGGCGAGCTCCGATCCGAGTCTCCTGAGCTCCGCATGGATCGCGAGCCGCTCTCGCCACAGCTCCTCCTCCCGCGCCGCATCCGCCCGCAACGACTCCGTCTCCAACCGGTCCAACCGCTGGAACAGCGCTCGCACCCGCAAGTCGCCGATCGTGTTCCGGAAGACGCGGTCGCCGTCCGTGAGGTCCTGCGGGTCGGCGAGCAGCTCCTCGAGCAACTGGCGGGCGGGAGGCGAGAGCTCCCACGCCCGCGGATCCTCATCGGCGTTGCCGCCCGCGGCGAGAAGACGCGCATAGAGCTCCCGCGCCGGGCTCGACGCCAGATCCTCCGGCCGCACCAGCTCCCCGGCCGTCGCCACCCGCGCCCGGTCGCGCAACAGCAGCAACAGCAACATGCGCTCGGTCGCATCCCGCTGCGCCGCCTCCTGCTGGCGCGCCTCGGCCGTGGCCCTCCGGTGCGCCACGGGGCGCTCGAGCTCCAGCTCCCGCTCCAGCGTGTCCCGGCGCACGCCCGTCCGCTCCGAGACCCGCGCCACGTAGATGTCCCGCAGCGTCTCGTCCGCCGCGGCGCGCAGCGTCGGCAGCAGCTTGTCCAGCGCGAAGCGGATCCGTTCCACGTCCCGGAAGTAACCGCCCGCCTCCAGGATCTGGAGCTTGCGGTCCAACACGTCCACCGCCTCATCGAGCAGCGGCTTCAAGGCCGCCGCACCCCCGCGCCGCACCAGCGAGTCCGGATCCTCGCCCTGCGGCAGCGTCACCACCATCGGATGCACGCCCGCAGCGAGCAGCGCATCCGCGGTGCGGAAGGTCGCGCGCATGCCGGCGGGGTCGCTGTCGTAGAGCAGCAGCGCCTTGCGGGTATAGCGGGCGAGGAGCTGCGCCTGCTCCTCGGTCATGGCCGTGCCGAGCGGCGCGACCACGTTCTCGATGCCCCGGGCCGCGAGGGACACGTAGTCCATGTACCCTTCGACGATGATCGCTTCGCCCTCCCGTCGGATCGCCTGCTTCGCCCACGACAGCCCGTAGAGGACACGGCCCTTCTGGTAGATCGGCGTCTCCGGCGAGTTCAGGTACTTCGGCGCGCGCTCGGCCGCCGCTCCCAGCATGCGGCCGCCGAAGGCGATCACTCGCCCCGCCGTATCCGTGATGGGGAAGATCAGCCGGTGGCGGAACCGGTCGTACGGTTCGGCCCGGCGCTCGCTCCGCTTGATCAGCCCCGCCTCGAACAACACCTCTTCCGCGATGCCGTGGCGCGCCGCCGCATCCCGCAGCGCCGTCCACTCGTCCGGCGCGTAGCCGAGCAGGAAGCGCTCCGCCGCCTCCCGCGGGATGCCCCGCCGCTCGAGGTACCGCCGAGCGACTTCGCCCACCGGCTCGTCCCAGAGCTGACGCCGGAAGAAGTCCGCCGCGAATGCCACGGCCTCGTACAGCGGCCGGTGCCGCTCGTCCCCGCTACGCCGGCCGGGCTCCGGGATCTCGACGCCGACACGCTCCGCGACCTGTCGCACGGCGTCGTTGAAACCCAGGCCGAGACGCTTCATCAGGAAGGCGAACACGTCTCCGGACTCGCCGCAGCCGAAGCACTTGAAGAAGCCCTTCGCGGGGACCACGTAGAACGACGGCGTCTTTTCCCGATGGAAGGGACACAGCGCGCGGAAGTCCTTGCCCGCACGCTTGAGCGCGACGTGCTCGCCGATGATCTCCACGATGTCGGCCCGCGTCCGGACCTCTTCGACGACGTCGTCCGGGATCATTCCAGCTCCACGATCGTCACGCCCGTGCCACCTTCGGAAGGCATGCCCAACCGGAACGACTTCACGCGCCGGTCCGCGCGCAGCGTCTGCGCGACCACTTCACGCAACGCGCCCGTGCCCTTGCCGTGGATGATGCGCAGCGTGGTCAGGTCCGCCCGCACCGCCGCGTCCACCGCGCGCTCCACTTCCCCCACCGCCTCCTCTGCACGGAGCCCGCGCAGGTCGATCTCCGGCCGCGCATCCACCTCCGGCGCACTCCATCCGACGGCCCCGGCGGCCGCCGGCCGCCGGGACGGCTCCGGTTCCGGCTCCAGCGCAACCAGCCCCTTCACCGGCACCTGGAGCCGCAGCCCGCCCGTCTCCACCGTCGCGCGACCATCGCGGATCTCCACCACGGTGCCGACCGCACCCGTCGCTGCGATGCGGACGCGCCCGCCCGGCTCCGGCGCGCGCGTTCCTTCTCCGGCCACGGCCGTCTCCACGGCCAGCTCGGGCATCCGCTCGAGCTGCTTCCTCGCCGCCTGCTCGACCCGCCGCCTCGCCGCGCGCGCCGCCTCCTCGAACGCCGCCGCGTCCGCGCCCGCGGCCACCGCCTCCCGCAGCTCGCGGATCGCCGCCTCCACCTCCTCTCGCGCGCCGAGCAACAGGTCCCGCGCCTGCTGCCGTGCACGCCGTTCGGCGTCCCGCTCGCGCTTGCGCACCTCGTGTTCGCGCTGCTCGAGCTGACGCCGCAGCGCCACCAGCTCCGCACGCGCCGCCTCCGCCTCCGCCAGCGCTTCCGCGGCACGCCGCTCCTTCTCTTCGAGTTCGACGAGGAGCTGCGCGACCTCGCGCTCGGATGCCGGTTGGTACGACTCCGCCAGCTCCAACACGCTCTCGGGGAAGCCCAACCTCCGCGCGATGGCGAGCCCGTAACTCCGGCCCGGCACTCCCTTCACCAGCCGGTACGTCGGCCGCAGCTCGCGCGAGTCGAACTGGAGCGACGCGTTCACCACCCCCGGCTCCGTCCCCGCGAGCAGTTTGAGCTGCCCCAGGTGCGTCGTCGCCACGGTACGCGTGCCACGCCGCGTCAGCTCCACCAGGATCGCCTGCGCCAGCGCGGCGCCCTCCGCAGGGTCGGTCCCGCTGCCGATCTCATCGATGAGCACGAGCGACTGCGCGTCCGCCTTCTCCACGATCTCGCGGAGGTTCTTCAGGTGCGCGGAGAAGGTGGACAGGCTCGCCTCGATGGACTGCTCGTCGCCGATGTCCGCGAACACGTCCGAGAACAGCGGCAGCCGCGTCCCCTGCCCCACCGGCGGGATGATCCCCGACTGCGCCATCAGGCTGATCAGGCCGATCGCTTTGAGCAGCACGGTCTTGCCACCGGTGTTCGGACCCGAGACGAGCAGCGTCCGCTCTTCCGGGGCGAGGGCGAGGTCGAACGGCACGACGGGGTCCGGGCCCGCGAGCAGCAACGGATGGTGGCCGTTGACGACGACGTAGTCCTCGACACCCCGCGGCAGGATCTCCGGCCGTCGCCCGTTGTACTCCAGCGCGTAGCGCGCCCGCGCGTACAGCGAATCGAGCTCGATCAGCGCGTCCAGCGTGTCCTGGAGCGCGGCGCGGTGCGGCCGCAGCGCGTCCGTCAGCTCGCGCAAGATGCGCTGCACCTCGCGCCCTTCCGCCAACTCGAGCTCGCGCAGGCGGTTCATCATCTCGATCGCGATCGGCGGCTCGACGAACAACGTGTTCCCGCTCGCCGACTCGTCATGGACGATGCCGCCCACCTCCGCGCGCCCCTCGCGGCGTACCGGGATCACGTAGCGCCCATCGCGCACGCTGACGGATGCGTCCGGAACGCGGATCCGCTCGGGCAGCGACGCCATGTACTGCTCGAGCCGCTCGACGATGCGCACGCGCGCCACCCGGATCTCGCGCCGCAGGCGGGCCAGTTCGGGCGAGGCGTCGTCGCGCACGTGGCCGGAGTCGTCGATCGCCCTGCGAACGGCCTGCTCCTCCGCCTCGAGCAGCCGCCGCGTGTCGCGTTCATCCGTCTCCTCGCCCGGCGCGGCGAGCAGACGCCTCGCCAACTCGGCCAGCAACGGGTAGTCGCTCCCAAAGCGCAGCAACGCTCTGCGCGCAGTGCGCGCAGAGCGCAACAGCTCGCCCGCGTCCCGCAGCATCACACCGTCCCACACCGACCCTTCCACCGCGAGCATCCGGAGCGGCGCACGCAGGTCCGGCACCGCCGGCGCGACCCATTCTTCGCTCGCGAGCAGGAACGCCGCCATCTGGTCCACGCGCCGCAACTCGGTCTCGACCCAGACCCGCGCGTCCGATGGCTCGAGCGCGCGCACCGCCTCCGCGCCCAGCGGGCTCGCGGCGAACTTCGCCACCAGCTCCAGCACCTCCCGGAACTGGAGCACTCCGAGCGCATGCGCGTTCATCGACCCGCCGTCCTGCCCAGCCGCACCGGATCAGCCGAGCTCTTCCCGAACGATGCGGTTCGCCTCCTTGCCGTCGAACCGCCCCTTGATCTGCGGCATGATCCGCCCCATCACCTCGCCCACCGTCTTGGCGCCGGCCTCGATCGCCTCCCGGACGAGCGCACGCACCTCCGCCTCCCCCAGAGGCGGCGGCAGGTACGCGGCCAGCAGCGCCGCCTCCTGCTCCTCCTTCTCCGCGAGGTCAGCCCGCTTGCCCGCCCGCATCTGCTCCGCCGCCTCCTGCCGCCGCTTGATGGCGCGGCTCACCACCTCGACCGTCTCCGCGTCGTTCAGCTCGTGCCCCAGCTCGATCTCACGATTGCGGATGTCCGAGAGCAGCGTCGTGAGCAGCACGGTCCGCTGCCGGTCACGCTCGCGCCGCGCGACGTTGAGGTCCGAGCGGATCCGCTCCTTCAACGTCTCTGCCATTCGCCTCGACCCTCACGTTCTTGGTCCGGGGCCGCCGCGTGGCCAGCGGCGGCCGCGCTCGCCGTTCCGTCGAACCGCTCACCCCGGCGGCCAATCCATCTGACGCCCGCCCAGCACGTGGAGGTGCAGGTGATCCACGGTCTGCCCCGCCGCGGGGCCGTTGTTCATCACCAGACGGTACCCCGAGCGCGCGATGCCCTCCTGCCGCGCCACCAGGCGCGCCGCGAGCACCACGCGCCCGATCAGCTCCACGTCGTCGTCCTCCAGCGCGTCCACTGCGGCCACGTGGCGCTTCGGGATCACCAGCACGTGCGTCGGGGCCTGCGGATTGATGTCTCTGAAGGCGAGGGTGTGCTCGTCCTCGCGCACCACCTGCGCCGGTACGTCCCCGGCTACGATCCGGCAGAAGATGCACTCCGTACTCGCCACGATCCCTCCTTGATCGACCATCCGATCCGGACCGCTCCCCTGCCCCCGCCCTCGCCCCTGCTCCGGCCCTCTCTTCACCCAACTCGCTATGGCTTCGCCCCACCACGCGCCCCATCCTGCGCACCCCAACGCGAGGAGGGCATCCGTCCCATGCTCAGCGAGATCGAGCAGCGCGTCCTGACGCTGCTCCGCAACGACCCCGAGCCGATGGTCCCGCTGGCCCGGATCCACGCGGCGTTGGTCGCCGAGCTGGGGCCCCGCATCGGGACCTACGCGCAGCTCCACGACCGGCTGAGGCGCCGGCCCGACCTCTTCCTCCTGCTCGACCCCCTCCCGTTGCCCTGGTCCGCGGACACCTGGTCCGGCGATGTCCAGGACGAATACCGGAACGCGCTACGGGAGGCCGGGATCGACACCGGCCCGCGCGTCGCCCTGGCGGCGCCGGACGTGGAGCTCCCTCCACCGCCCCCGACCGCCCACCCCGCGGCGCGGGTGCTTTGCACCCTCCAGGAATCGCGCGTCCACCTGTGGTC
>QGVH01000029.1 GCA_003242735.1 bacterium
GCGGCTCGGCGCGCTCAACGGCGGCGATCGGAGGTGTCACATCGCCTTCAGCGCCTCGACCGGATCGATCCGCCCTGCCCGACGGGCGGGCACGTAGCTGGCCAGGAGGGCCACGCCGAGCAGCAGCGCCGCCGCCGACACGAACGCGAGCGGATCGGCCGGGCTCACCTGGTAGAGCAGGCTGCGCAGGAAGCGCGTGAGCGCGAATGCGGCGAGCAGCCCTGCGACCATCCCGGCGAGTGCAATGCGCGCACCGTCGCCGACGACCATCCGGACCACCTGGCCGGGTGTCGCACCCAGCGCGATGCGCACGCCGAGCTCTTGCGTCCGTCGCCTCACGCTGTACGAGAGGATGCCGTAGATCCCGATCACGCCGAGCGCCAGCGCGGTGAGGGCACCCACGAGCAGCAGCAGCATCGTGAGCCGTGCCTGCGCCATCGAACGCGCGACGACGTCCTCCAGCAGGCCGACCCGGGCCATCACCAGCTTCGGATCGACCTCGTCGATCGCCCTGCGGATCGCGGGCACCAGCGACAACGGGTCGAGCCGCGTCCGCACGATGTACATCTCATCGCTCGGGATGTAGACGTGCACCATGAACGTGACGGTGTCGGCCTGCGGCGGGTAGATGTTCGGGAAGTACATCACCCGGGAGGGCCCCTCGGCGAGCCCCTGGCTCGGCACGTCGCCGACCACGCCGACCACCGTGTACGGCGGGTACTCGGACGTGCCGGCCCAGCGCACCCGCCGGCCGATGGGATCCTCATCGCCGAACAGCGCACGCGCGAGCGATGCGCTCAGGATCACGCCGTGTGCGTCCCGGCTCGTGTCGATGCGCTGGAACGTGCGGCCGCGGAGGAGCGGGATGCCCATCGCCTCGAAGTAGCCGGGCGTCGCGAAACCGTGGAGCGCGTACGGCGCCTCGGTGCTGTCGCCAGGCGGCCGGTCTGCCGCCACGATGCGATCGTTGTGATACGCCGGCACGGGCGTGAGCGGGAAGTTCGCCATGCTGGCTGCTTCCACGGCGTCGACGCCCGGCAACGCCCGCAGCCGCTCCAGGATCTCGTGGTGCACCCGGCTCGAGCGATGGTAGTCCCCGTACTCGGTGGCCGGGATCGGCAGGTAGAAGGTCAGCGCGCCTTCTGGCCTGAAGCCCAGCTCGACCTGGTGCAGCCGCGAGAAGCTCCGCGCCATGAGCGCGGAACCGACCAGCAGCGTGAGCGCCAGCGCCACCTGCGCGGCGACCAGCACCCGCCGCCCGGCCTGCTCCCTCGGCCCGGCGGTCATACGGCCGGCCGCACCCGTGAGCGCGCCCTCGAACCCCGGCCGTCTCACCGCCGCGAGCGGGACCGCGGCCAGGAGCACGCCGGTCGCGAGGGCCAGGCCGGCCGCGAATGCCAGGGCGGCGCCATCCATCCCGACCTCGCCCAGCCGTGGGATCTGCCCCGCGTCGAAGCCGAAGCAGAGCCGCACCGCCACGCTCCCGAGCGCGACCCCCAGCGTACCTCCGGCCGCGGCGATCAGGATGCTCTCGCTCAGGAAGCGACGCGCGAGCCGCGCGGCCGTCGCGCCGAGCGCGCGCTCTACGGCCACCTCCATGCGCTGGCGCTCCGCGCGCGCCAGCGAGAGGCTCGTCGCGTTCGCCCACGTGATCAACAGCAGGAACGCGCCGGTGGCCGCCAGCAGCAGCAGCGGCACACGAACATCGCCCACGATCGCCGTCTTCAAGGGGACGACGACACTGCGCAGCCCCATCCGCTCGAGTCGCGCCGCCGTCACGTCCGGGTAGACGTCGGGCAACGTCCGGATCAGCCGGTCCAGGTCCCGCTGCGCCTGCTCGATCGAGACGCCGGGCGCGAGCCGGGCGACGCCGTTCATGTAGAGGTCGCCCACGTCGGCGCTCGGGCCGTACTCGCTGAGCACCCAGTCCGTATCCCACGCGGCCCACACCTGCGTCTCCGGGTGTGGGAAGTGGAAGCCGGGCGGCATCACACCCACGACCACCTGCGGCACGCGATCGAGCTCGATCGTGCGGCCGATCACGCCTGGGTCCGCGCCGTAGCGCCGCACCCAGAGGTCGTGGCTGATCAGCGCGGCGTAGCGCTCGCCGATCGCGAGATCCTCGGCGGTGGGGAGACGCCCGAGCTGCGGCGCCACGCCCAGCGTGGGAAGGAGCCCCAGTGAGGACAGCGCCACCCGGACCTGCTCCGGTGCTCCGCCGTCGCTGAGCGTGTAGATGTGCTCGACGTAGGCGCCAATGCCGTCGAAGACGCGGTTGTGATCGCGGTAGTGCGCGAGCGTGCCGTGGGAGAGTCCCGTCATCGCGAGCTCGACGCCGGACGCCGCGTGCCCCACCTGCACGAGCCGGCCCGAGTCCGGGTACGGCAGCGGCCGGATCAGCACCGCGTTCACCAGCGCGAACACCGCCGTCATGACGCCGATGCCCAGCGCCACCGTCACCACGACGGGCAGCGAGAACCCCGGTTCGCGTACCAGCCTGCGCACGCCCTGACGGACGTCGCGCGCGAGGTCCTCGAGCCGCTGCACCCCTCGCGCCGCGCGCGTCGCTTCCGCGACCTGCGTCACGCCACCCAGTCGGAGGTAGGCCTGCCGCCGCGCCTCCGCCGGGCTCAACCCGCGCCGCAGGTTCGCCTCGATCTCCATCTCGAGGTGGAAGCGCAGCTCCTCCTCCAGCTCCCGGTCCTCGCGCGCCCGCTGCACCAAGGCCCGGAGACGCTCTCTCAGCTCCGCGATCAGGCGCACGGGTACCTCCTACGATCGTCGGGTGAATCCACTCGGGCCTCGCCCGCGGTCAGCCCGGGGGCGCGCGGCCGCTCCGTCACGCGCAGCGGTGGAGCGCACACCGGAAAACACAGACGTCCGCCCTCCGCCGGCTCCGCGCCGCTGCATGCCGCTGGACCCGCGCCCGCTCCGCCGGAGCTCTGCGCCTCCTCCGCGGCCCAGCTCAGCGAAGGCCGCCGGCGCGGGTGACCGTTGCTACGCCCCCTGCCACTCCAGCACGCGGTTCACTGCCTGCGACGCGCGGGCCCAATTCTCCTGCTCTCGCTCCAACTGCCGCGAACCGGCTGGCGTCAGCATGTAGTAGCGCGCCCGCCGGTTGTTCTCCGTCACCCGCCACTCCGACCGGATCAACCCCTTTCGCTTCATCCGCTGCAACGCCGGGTACAGCGAGCCCTGGCTCACGCGGAACACGTCCTGGCTCATCTGCTCGATCCGCTGCGCCAGCCCCCAGCCGTGCATCGGCCCCAGCGACAGCGCCTTCAGCACGAGCATCTCGAGCGTCCCCTGGAGCAGCTCCTGCTGCCGTTCCGCCATCACACCCCTCCTTCAGGCATTCTGGAGAAGACTACCGGAACTCCTTCAGATTGTCAAGAGAAGAGCGGCGCCCATCCGTCCGGCGCTACCCTACCCCGTCCTGCGGCAAACCCTCACGAGAGAATCCACCACTGCCCGACTGTGCGCGCGGGCACGGCCACACATCCTTCGGGCACAATCGAACCCCAACCCCACCAGGAGGGCACTATGGTCCTGCTACCCGCACCCCCGCGCCTGCCGCTGCTCCAGCGTGCGAGGCGCGACCCGTTCGATGAATGGTTCCGCGCGCTGTGGCGCTTCCCATGGGGCGCAGAGGAGCCCCAGACCACGGACTGGGGTCCGGCCGTCGAACTGACGGAGGAAAACGGCTTCTACCAGCTCACGGCCGAGCTCCCCGGGATGAAGCCCGAAGACGTCGAGATCACGATCGAGGACAACGTCCTCACGCTGAAGGGGAAGAAGGAGGAGGAGAAGGAGGAGAAGGACAGGCACTACCACATCTCGGAGCGGCGGTACGGCGAGTTCCAGCGGTCGTTCCTGCTGCCTCGCTCGATCGCGACGGATGAGATCCGCGCCGAGATGAAGGACGGCGTGCTCAAGGTGACGTTGCCGAAGCTGCAGGAGGCGGTGGGGCGGCGGATCGAGATCCAGGCAGGCTGACCGGCGAGCCGCGTGGGCGTTGCGCGCCCGGCGGGGCTCACTGCGGGTCTCGCTCCGCACTCAACGGTGAGCAACGCCCACGCCGCCACCGGCACCGGCGGCCGGCCGCGACCGGGCCGTGCCGCCGCTGAGGGCGGCACGGCTCACAACCACCTCAGCGAGGGAGGGGATATGAAACGGCACATGACGACCAAGGGTTTCGCGCTCACGCCCGCAGACGCAGCGCAGCTCGATCGTCGCGTCGCGCGTCTGGAGAAGCGGCTGCGGACGTTCAACCCCGACCTCGTCCACCTCCAGGTCGTGATCGAGAAACACCCCCGCCGTGAGGAGTACACGGGCAGCGTGCGCCTCGCCCTGCTCGAGCAGGTGCTGACCGCGAGCCGCAACACGGCTACGAGCGTCCGCACCCTGCTGTCGGAGGTGTTCGCCGACATCGAGGCCCAGCTCGACCGGCTGAAGGCGGCGCTGCGCGGCGAGACCGCGCGTGGCCGCGTGCGCAAGCTCGTTGCCCGCTGACCCGTCTGCGGGGAGGCGGCGCGATCGGCGAAGCTCAGTCCGCATCGAGCGTGCAGACGAGTCGCGAGATCGGGCCGGCCTCCCCGCCGCGCTCCTCGCTCGAGAGCAGCACCGTGCCGTCCGCGCGGATGTCGACCCCCTCCCCTTGCGGCTCCGCGAGCATGTGGAGGTCGACGGGCTCCCCGATCGGAGTGAGCCGGCCATCGTCCAGCCGATAGAGCCGGAGGTTGACGTACGTACGGATCACCACGTGCCGCCCATCCGGCGTGGCGCCCGCGCCCGTGACGTGCAGGAGTGCGAACGGCGCGTCATCGGTCAACCGGGCGACCGGCTCCAGTACCGCGACGGTGTCGGCAGGTAGCGGAGTCGGCGTGCGGTAGAGAGTGACAGGGCTCGTGCGTCCCTTGCTCACGATGTACACGCGGGCGTCCGGCGTGTCCGGCGTGACGAACAGCGCCTCGGCATCGCGCGGCCCCTCGGGGAAACGCAGGCGGAAGCGCTCGGCGGGTTGCGTTGTCGTGTCCGACGGATCGGGCTCGGGGACACGGTAGACCGTTACGGCCTCGCGCCGTTCGTTGTTGTCGCCGGTGTCCGCGATGTAGAGGCACTCGCCCGCCGGGCACGGCCCGAGCGCGATGTCTTCCCAGTCCACGTTCTCCGCGCCGGTCACCCGTACGCGCCCGAGAACGGCGCCCGTCGAATCCACGGCGAAGACCTCCGGCTCGCCGCCCGAGTCGTTGTGCAGCCAGAGCACCCCCGGGTGGCGCCGGCTGGCCGCAAGTCCACTCGCCTCGGCGAGCTCGGCCGGGAGTACGCCCACGCGCTCCGGCCGCAGGCACGGAACCACGCCGGACGCGGCGCCGTCCGGCGCCATGCAACCCGCGAGGAACACGACCACCGCGATGCACACGAGCGCGCGCGTCGCGTTTCGATCGACGTCGTCCACTCCTCTCCGCCTCTCGCGTTGAGTATCCGGGCTGGCCGCCACGCCTGTGCGAGTCTCGAGACCCGCAACGTCCCGCAATCACGCGGCAACCCGCACGGCGGACGGCGCGGCCAGCGTCGAGGACAGCTTACTCGAAAACGGGCCGCAACGCGAGGATCTGTGGCGCGGGGTCTTCGTACTCGATGTAGAAGATGCCGTCCGCGTAGGCGAGGGCGCTGCTCTTGCGCGGCAGCAGGAGGGTGCGGCGGTCGCGGCAGTCGCGTGCGTCGTATTCGTCCAGCAGTCGGAGAGCATCTGCCGTGCGGCCGCGCGCCAGCACGAGCACGCTGGAGTCGCCACCGCGAGGGCGACGGCCCAGATCGGGAGCTGCGGCAGGGGACGGCGATCGCCGATCGGGAACGGCTCGGCCTCGACCAGCCGCCCCTCCGCACCGCAGCTCGCGGTGATCGTACACGAGCAGCCGGTCGCCCCCCCGGGAACGTGGCCGCCCACGTGGCGCCATTGGCGGAGACGGCGGCCGCGGTCTGGAAGAGGAACGGGTTCGGGGCGTCTTGCACCTCCGCGATCGGCGTCGCACCGCCCGCGAGCACGCGGCCATCGGCGCCGATCGCGGCGAAGAGCCATCCGGGTCTCGAGAAGCCGGTGACCAGCGTCTGACCCTGGAGCGGCATCACGTCGCGCCCGCCGATGTCGTGGAGCGGGATGTGCTCCCGCCGCCCAGCTCGAAGACCGTGTCCCAGCGGACCGTCGCCACCACACGCTGTCGCGGCGCCGTGGTCTGGCGGACGACGGCCTCGCCGGCATCCTGCACAGCATCACGCTGGCAACCCGCCGCGAGGAGGGCGATCCCGCAGAAGGCCGCCCCGAACGTTCGACGGCAGCGGGAGCGACGCGACCTCCCGTGGCGTGATCCCCAGCACGCCGCCCCCGGCCAGCGATCCGGCGGCTCGGCTCCACGACTCCCACTCCACCTGCGACCATGGCACCCACGACGCTCGATCCAACGGTGCACGCCCACGCCGCCTCCGCCTACGCTTGCATATCGTTGCAAGTTTTTGCATCATAATGGCTTGGCTACGCTCCGGCAGCGGCGGTCCAGCGGCCGCCGTCGGAGCCACGGCCACGCGCCCCGGGGGCGAGCTACCCGACGGGGCGTTTTTCACGCATGTTCGCCGGCCCCGCGCCGCGCGCATTACGGCTCCTGGCCCGCGCGCTCGCGGGAACGCCGCACGGGAGAAACGGGAGGAGATGACGGACCCGAACCACGAGATCCGGCGCCGCCGAACCTTCGCGATCATCAGCCACCCGGACGCGGGCAAGACGACGCTGACGGAGAAGCTGCTGCTCTACGGCGGCGCGATCCACCTGGCCGGCTCGGTCAAGGCGCGGCGCGCGGCGCGGCACGCGACGTCGGACTGGATGAAGATCGAACAGGAGCGCGGCATCTCGATCACCTCGAGCGTGCTCCAGTTCGACTACGCGGGCTTCCGCATCAACCTGCTCGACACGCCGGGCCACCAGGACTTCAGCGAGGACACGTACCGAACGCTGGTGGCGGCAGACAGCGCGGTCATGCTGCTGGACAACCGCAAGGGCGTGGAGGAGCAGACGCGCAAGCTGTTCGCGGTCTGCCGGCGCCGACGCATGCCGATCTTCACGTTCGTCAACAAGTGCGACCGTGCGGGCGAGGACCCGCTGAAGCTGATCGACGACGTCGAGAAGGATCTCGGCATCACGGTCTATCCCATGACCTGGCCCGTGCTCGAAGGCGACCGCTTCGTGGGCGTCTACGACCGCACCCGGCGCCAGGTCATCCTGTTCGAGCGCGGGCAGGACCACGGCCAGACGCGTGTCCTGTCGAAGAGCGTGCCCCTCGACGCGCCTGAGGTCGAGCAGTGGGTCGGCGCGGCGGCGCTCGCCCGGCTGCGCGAGGAGATCGCGCTCCTGGACGCGATCGGCGGTGCGTTCGATCCGGACGCGTTCCTGCGCGGCGAGGTCTCGCCGGCGTTCTTCGGCAGCGCGCTCACCAACTTCGGCGTCGAGCCGTTCCTCGAGCACTTCCTCGAACTCTCGCCCCCGCCTCCACCCCGCGAGGCCGGGGACCGCATCGTCCGGCCGGACGACGCAGCGTTCACCGGCTTCGTGTTCAAGATCCAGGCGAACATGGACCCGAAGCACCGGGACCGCATCGCGTTCGTCCGCATCTGTTCGGGCCGGTTCGAGCCGGGTATGGTCGTGCGCAACACGCGCAGCGGAAAGGACGTGCGGCTCGCGCAGCCGCAGCAGTTCCTGGCCCAGGAGCGTGTGGCCGTGGAGGAGGCGTGGGCCGGCGACGTGATCGGCGTCCATGACCGCGGCAGCCTCCGCGTCGGCGACACGCTGTCCGCGGACGGCGACATCACGTTCGGCGGCATCCCGCGCTTCAGCCCCGAGCACTTCGCGCGCATCACCGTTCCGGACCCCATGCGACGCAAGCATCTGGACACGGGACTCCGTCAGCTCTCGGAGGAAGGCGCGGTGCAGGTGTTCTACGAGGATGCGGCGTCCGGTGTGGCGCCGATCGTCGGCGCCGTGGGGCAGCTCCAGTTCGATGTGTTGCTGCACCGGTTGGAGCACGAGTACGGTGTGGTTGCGAAGCTCGCGCGGCTGCCGTATTGCGCGGCGCGCTGGGTCCAGGGCGACGATGCGGAGATCCGCGACCTTGCCCGGGGCTACGGCTGCGCGCTGGTCAGCGATGCCAGGGGCGCGCCGCTCTTGCTGTTCGAGAGCGAGTGGGCGCTGCGCAACACGCAGGAGAAGGCGAAGCGCGTGCGCTTCTTCGAGGTCTCGCCGTGAGGGGCGCGGCACGGTCCAGTCCGTGGACCCGGCGACGGGCGAGGCGGTGGAGCCCGTGGATCCGCTGGCGCGGTCCCGTGGCGCCGAGGTGGGGTTCCTTGCCATGCCGGCCGCTGGCTGGCACACCACACTCGCCGTCTGGGGTGTCGAGCTGGAGAGCGAGCTGCTCTTCGTCGGCGATGCAGGCACGACCGAGCCGAGCGACGCGAGCGGCCGCATCGGCCTGACCTGGGCGAACTTCTGGCGGCCCCTGCCCCAGCTCCGCGTGGACCTGGACGCCTCGTTCGCGCGCGCACGGTTCCACGAACTGACCGCCGGTGAAGACCGAATCCCCGGCGCCCTCGAACGGGTGATCACCGCCGGGATCGCGTGGGAGCCGCTTGCCTCCGGGCCGCACGCGGCCCTCCGGATCCGCCACTTTGGCGAGTATCCGCTGACCGAGGACGGGTCTGTCCGCGCGCCGGCGACTTCCCTCCTCGACCTCAACATCGGCTGGACCCGCGGGCCGTTCAGGATCAGCGCGAGCGTGCTGAACCGGCTGGACGCACGGGACGCGGACATCGCGTACTTCTATGCGTCGCGTCTGCCCGGCGAGCCGCTCGGAGGCGTCGAGGACATGCACTTCCCCCCCGTCGAGCCGCGACAGATCCGGCTCACGCTCTCCTGGGGATACTGAGCGGGGGCGCAGAGCGAGGACCCCGGCAACGGCCCCACGGCCCACGATCCCGCGGGGGTACACGGTCTGCGGCACGGTCTGCCCGCTCCCGTCGCGCGCGGCTCCGCCGCGTGCTCCATCACGGCGAGCCCCAGATCCGCGCCGCACGGATCGCGTACGAGGGCGAGTTCCGCACAGGGCTCGGTGCGCCGACCGCTCAGGCGACCGGCGGGCCGTCCGATCCTCACGCCGTATCCGCGTTGATCCGATTTCCGTCCGGTTTCCGACAAGGCCGAATGGAAGGCAGTGGGTCGCGGCTGGCGGGCGCTCCCTGGCGCCCGTCGCCGCCTCCGCTCGCGCGTGATCGGGAACCTGGTTTCGCGGACGGCAACCCGATGACCGCTACGTCCTCCGCCCCTCGGCCTGGCCGCGGCCGCCGCCTGCGCCGCGGCCCGTCCCGCGCCGCCGCAGCGCTGCGCGCGCTCGGCGTGGGGCCGGCGCGCCCGCGGCGCGACGTCGCCCCCGAACGCCGGCACCGCCCCGCCGGATCGGGGTAAATGAGGGCATGAGCTCGGACACCCATGACGTCGTCGCCACGATCGGCCTCGCCGCGGGCGACTTCAGCGCCCGCCGGCTCTGGTTGCTCCTCTGGAGGGGGATGCGCCGGCGGTGCCCCAACTGCGACGCGGGCAATGCGTTCGAGTCCTGGTTCCGGCTGCGCCCGCGCTGCCTCGCCTGCGGCCTCCGCCTCGACCGCGGAGAGAACGACTTCTTCCTCGGCGCCTTCACACTGAACTTCGTGACGGCGGAGCTCGCGCTCTGCGCGTTCATGTTCGCCGTCATCGTCGCGCTCTGGCCCGACGTGCCCTGGGACTTCGTCCTCTACGGGGGCGCCGTGTTGATGGTCATCATGCCGCTCCTCTTCTACCCGTTTTCCCGCACCATCTGGCTGGCCATCGACCTGGCGTTCCGCCCCGCAACCGGGCGGGAGTTCCGGGGGCCCGAGGCCGGGTAGCCATCGAGTAGGCGGGCCGGCCTCGCTCGGCCCGCCCGACGGCGCCGGGGCCGCCGAAGACCGTCCGCCGGGTCGAGCAGCAGCCGTCGGCCCCGCCCGGTGGATTGCCCTCCATCCCTGCGGGCCGGGGGCCCGTTCCCTCGCCGCGCACGCCGTGCGGCAGAGCCCCTGCGCGCGGCCGAGTGTTGACGCGCGGCCCCCCGGGGCTATCTTTTTCGACACTCCACAATCCACGACATTCCGCGCGGCGACCCACCTCCCGGGCACGGTGGGTGTCACGAGCAGACCGTGGCGCCTTCGTCGGTACGTTGGCGGCAAGGCCTATGCTCCGTGCATCCGGACTCACCAAGTACTTCGGAGGCAAACGCGCCCTGGGGCCGGTGTCGTTCGAGATCGGCCGGGGCGAGACGGTCGGGATCCTCGGCCTCAACGGCGTCGGCAAGTCGACACTGCTCCGGATCGTGGCGACCGACCTGCGTCCTTCGGCAGGCGGGTTGGAGGTCGCGGGGATCGACGCGGTGCGCGAGCCCCACGCCGTGCGCCGCCGGATCGGCTTCCTGCCCCAGATCCCGCCGCTCTACCCCGAGATGACCGTGGCGGAGTTCCTCCGCTTCGCCGGCCGCATCCGGGGCATGGAGGAGAAGGCGCTGGCGCGCCGCATCCCGGAAGTCGAGGAGCTCACGCACATCGGTGAGGTTCGGGGCGAGCTCGTGCGCAACCTCTCGCTCGGCTACCGTCAGCGGGTGGGCGTGGCGCAGGCGATCGTGCACGAGCCCGAGCTCCTGGTCCTGGACGAGCCCACGCAGGGACTCGACCCCGCCCAGGTCGTCGAGATGCGGGCCCTCCTGCGCGCGCTCAAGGAGCGCCACACGGTGCTCCTCTCGAGCCACAACCTCTCCGAGATCAGCCAGACCTGTGACCGACTCCTGGTGCTCGATGCCGGGCGTGTGATCGCGCACGGCACCGAAGAGGAGCTGTCCGCGCGGCTCCTGGGCGCCCGGCGCATCGAGATCGCCGTGCGGGGCGACGGCGACGGCGCGGCCGACCGCCTGCGCGCGATCGAGGGCGTGCGCGCCGTCACCCGCGCCGACGGCGACGGCGTCGTCGTGTTCACCGTCGAGGCCAAGGAGGACCTGCGCGCGGAGGTCTGCCGGGCGCTGGTGCTGGCGGGTCACGACGTCGTGCGGCTCGATGAGAGCCGAGAGAAGCTGGAAACCATCTTCCTCGAGCTGGTGCAGGGACGTGCGGGCGACGTGGACCATCTTCCGGCGTGAGCTGGCGGCGTACCTGGCGAGCCCGTTGGGCTGGATCGTGGCCGCCACCGTCTTGCTCATCGACGGGCTGCTCTTCTATGCCCAGGCGCTCGGCCCCGCGGCCGGCGAGCGCCTCTCGGCCGAGGTGCTGTCCCGCTTCTTCTGGACGACGAGCGGCCTGGTCGCGATCGCGGCGGTCGCGCTGTCGGTGCGACTCCTCGTCGAGGAGCGGCAGCTCGACACCCTCGTCCTCCTCAACACCTCGCCCGTCCGCGACCGCGAGATCGTCCTCGGCAAGTTCCTCTCGGCCTTCGCGTTCCTCGGCGGCATTACACTACTGACGCTGTACATGCCGCTGCTGGTCATGGTCAACGGCAAGATCTCGGCAGGGCAGATCGCGATCGGCTACCTCGGCCTCTTCCTGATCGGCGGCGCGGTACTGGCGGTCGGCGTGTTCGCCTCCTCGCTCACACGGCACCCGCTGCTGGCCGCGGCGATCGGCGCGGCGCTGACCGGCGCCCTCTTCCTCTTCTGGCCGCTCAGCTTCGTGCTGGACCCGCCGCTCTCGCGCGTGATCGCCGGGCTCTCCATCCACGGCCGCCACTTCGCCGGCTTCCAGGTCGGCGTGCTCCACCTGCGCGACGTCTTCTACTACCTGGCGATCACCTTCTTCTTCCTGCTCCTCGCGACCAAGGTGCTGGAGGCGAAGCGATGGGAGTGACGCGGACGGCGCCGTGGTGGCTCACGTGGGCGCTGCTGGCCGGCCTCGTCTCTCTCTTCCTGGGCGAACGAGTGTTCGAGACGATCGCGCCGGCGCGCGCCGTGCTCTCGGGGCTCGGCGCGCTGGTCGTGCTCGGCTGCCTCGCCTGGCGAGTGGCATCCCGTCGGAGTGCCGTGGGTGAGGCACGCGAGGTCGAGACGCTGCTTCTCCTCACCTACGCCGGCTGCGTGCTCGCGCTCGTGCTCTACTTCATCTCGAGCACGGACGGCATGCGCTGGCTCGGCATCGAGTTCGCCGACGACACGGCGCGTCGCCGCTACCTGGTCGTGCTGCACGTGCTGTGGCCGACCGTGCTCGCGGTCTCGCTGCTCCCCGCGCTCGGCGCGCAGATCGCGCTCGGCGCGCACCGGCACGCCCGCGCCGCCGGCGCCGGCCTCGAAGCGCTGCGGGTGCGCGAGACCGCGACGGCCGCCCTCACGATCGCGCTCGCGGGTGGGTTCCTCCTCGTGACGGGCTGGATCGCCGCCGAGCGGGACGTCACGCTCGACCTCAGCTACTTCCGCACCTCGAGCCCGGGCTCCGCCACCGCGGCGATGGTCGAAGGACTCGACGAGCCGCTCCGGGTGCTGCTCTTCTTCCCGGAAGTGAACCCGGTCAAGGACGAAGCACTCCGGTACTTCCGGGCACTGGCGCGCGCGAGCGGCCGCGTCACGATCGAGGAGCACGACCGGGTCGTCTCGCCGCGTCTGGCCGAGGAGCACCGGGTGACGGCGGACGGCACGGTCGTCCTCGCGAGCGGCGGCCGCGAGGAGCACATCGTGCTCGGCACCGGACTCCCCGCCGCGCGGAGGGCGTTGCGCACGCTCGACCGTACGGTGCAGGAGCGGCTCATGGCCCTGCTCCGCGAGCGCCGTGTCGCGTACCTGACCACCGGGCACGGTGAGTTGAACGACACCGCGTCGGCGGACCTGGTCGCCGACGAAGGCCTCGGCGGCGTCGGCACGTTCCAGGAGCTCTTGCGCCTGCTCAACTACGAGGTCCGGCCGCTCGGCCTGGCCGAGGGTCTCGGCCGGGAGGTGCCGAACGACGCGGCGATGGTCATCGCCCTCGGGCCCCGCCGCCCGTTCCTTGCCGAGGAGCTCGACGCGCTGGACCGCTACCTGGCGGGCGGCGGCTCGCTCCTGCTCGCGCTCGATCCCGAGAGCGGCTTCGACCTCGGGCCGCTCGTCCCGCGTCTGGGCGTACGCTACGTGGCCGAGACCCTCGTGGACGACCAGCAGCACCTCCGGCAGCGCGGCAACAACTCGGACCGGCGACTGATCGTGACCAACCGCTTCTCGGCGCACGCCGCCACAACGACGCCGAGTCGCGCGCGTCCCGGCGGTGCGGTGCTGTTCGTCGGCGCCGGCCACCTCCAGGAGGCGGCCGCGGACGGCGCCGGTTGGGACGGCGGCACGAGGGGTGACGCGCCCCGCCCGACCTTCATCGTACGCTCGCTGCCGTCCACCTTCGCCGATCGCAACGGCAACTTCGAGTTCGACGAGGGTCTCGAGGAGCGCGGCTCGTACAACCTGGTGGCCGCAGTGGAGGTCGCGGCCGGCGAGGCCACGAAGGGCAAGGCGAGCGCCGACGACCCCGAACGGGCCCTCTCCAGCGGAGCCCGCCCGATGCGCGCCCTGGTCTACGCCGACGCGGGGCTGTTCACGGATGCCGTGCTCCGCAGCCTCGGCCTGAACGCGGCGCTGGTGGCGGACGGCATCAAGTGGTTGGGCGGCGAGGAGGCGCTGGCGGGCGTGGCCGAGTCCGAGGAAGACATCCCCATTCGGCACACCCGCGCCGAGGACGTGCTCTGGTTCTACTCGACGATCCTGGGGGCGCCGGCCCTCGTGCTCACCTTGGGGCTCGTCGGCGTCTGGCGCCGTCGCCGGCGGCGCGGAGGAGTGGCGTCATGAAGGCGAGGGAACCCGTCATCTACGCGGTGCTGCTGCTCATCGCGCTGGGCTTCGCGTACCAGACCTGGGCGCGTGAGGACACCACGGGCAAGGATCGGGGCAGCATCGTCATCTGGGAGGCACCCACCGAGGCGTTCACCGCGGTCCGCTACGAGGGCGACAACCTCGCCGTGGACATCGAGCGGCGCGGGGCGCGCGACGACGAATACCTCTGGGCGCAGGTCATCCGGAGGTGGTCCACGTACCGCCGTATCAACCCCGATTCCACGGAGCCCACCGAGATCGTGGACACGAGCCGGTTCGTCGTGGGCGCGCTCGGCGAGGACCTGGTCGATGCGCTCACCACGCTCCGCGCGCGCCGCGACCTCGGTGTCCCGTCCGCCGAGCGGCTTTCCGAGTACGGCCTGACCGACTCCACCACGCACCTCACCGTCCGCGTCGGCGGTCACGAGCGCACGCTCGTGGTCGGCGGCAGGGTGTACGCGCTGAGCGATCGCTACGTGCTCGACCCGGAGACGGGGCACGTCTACGTGCTCGCCGGCCATATCGTCCAGCTCCTCGAGGATGCGGCCAGCCGCCTGCCCGAGCGGCGACTGCACGCCTTCGAACGGAGCGCCATCGCCCGGACGGTGGTGCGGGCCGGCGGGCGTGAGCACGTCAGGCAGCGCGCGGTTGGCGCCAGCCCGGGCGAGGAAGTCTGGACGCCGCCGGATGCGCCCGACCAGCCCGACCAGACCTTCGCCAACTTCATGGACCGGCTGCGCCAGCTCTGGATCGGCAATTACAAGCCTGACGTGGACGTGGCGGGGCTCGAGCTGGTGTTGCGCGTCGAGTATCTGGATCGAAAGCAGCAACCGCTAGGCTTTCTGGAGCTACTCCGCCGCGCGAACGCCGACGGCCAGCCCGAGTACCTGATCCGTACCGAG
The DNA here is from genome assembly GCA_003242735.1 of bacterium. Taxonomy (NCBI): domain Bacteria; species bacterium. The sequence continues at coordinate 14,816 of QGVH01000029.1, forward strand.
CTGACCCGGGTCCCGACGACGACGCACAACGCGCTGGCAGAGCAGTTGGCGACGGACGTGGCGCAGCTCTTTTGAGCCTCAACGGGCGCTCGACGCCCCGGGCTCGACGCCAGCGGGTACCGGCCGGGCGAAGGCGTGAGCCACGAGGTCCATGCGATGACTCCAATGAGGGCGCCGAACCAGGAGCCGCGGACGGCCCCGTACATCCCGATCGCGTAGTAAGTCGAGCGGAACGCGGCGGCCTCTCACCTCCCCGTCGCGTGGTAGGTCAACAGCCGCGCCGAGAGGGCGTCCAGCGCCTCCCAGGTGCGGCTGTTCTGTGAGGGGTCGTACGCGTTGGTCACGGCAAGGACGGCGAAGCCACGGTTCGGGGCGAGCCACGCGACCGAGCTGTTCGCCGTGTTCGAGCCGGCGTGGGTCAGCGTCTTGCCGTCTGCCCAGCTCCGGCTCGTGATGATCCACCCCATGCCGTACGAGTCCGAGCCGTCCATCGGAACGTTGGCGCTCGTGGTCACGCGCCCCGCCTCTGCGTTGACGATCGTCGGGTTGCCGGCCTCGACGCGCAGCACTTCCTGGATGAACCGCGCCCAGCTCCCGATGGACATGTGCGCGCCGCCCGCCGACGCGTAGACCGGCGGGTTGTCGAGCCCTTCCCGGGCGACCCAGCGGCCGCCCACCCACTGGTGCCCCACGGGCTGCGCCGCGCCGCCCGCGTCCTGCGCGCCGTAGCCGGCATCGGTGATGCCCAGCGGCTCGAGGACACGCGACGCCATCGCGCGCTCGAACGTCTCGCCCATCGCGCGCTCGAGCATCGCGGCGGCCACCATGTAGCCCGTGTTCGAGTAGAGGTAGGTGCCGTACGCCGCGGCGGGCGGGACCGAGACGGCCCACCGGGTCACCGCCAGCCGCTGCTCCGGGCGGTCCCGGCCCGAGATCGCCGTCCACTCCGGATCGGCGGCAAGGCCGGCGCGGTGCGAGAGCAGGTCGCGCAACGTCACGCCGCGATACGGCTCGAGCATCGTCGGCGCGAGCTCCGGGAACGCCTCCGCGAGCGTCGTCGTCCACCGGATCTCGGCCCGGTCCACGGCGGTGGCCGCGAGCATCGCCGTGAACGCCTTGAAGTTCGAGCCGAGGTGCCAGAGGTCGTCCAGCGTGACGGGCGCCCCGTCCGGCACGCGGCGTACGCCGGAGACGGCGGCGATGGAGCCGCCATCCGCGGTGACGATGGCGCCGCCCAGCGCCGGCAGGTCGTACGCCGCGCGGATCGAGTCGACGATCGTCTGGATGCTGCTCCCGTCATCGTCCGGGACCGGCCCCCCCGCGCGGCGCACCCCACCGCCGACAGAGCGGCCGCCAGCAGTGCAGGAGGCACGGACCACCGCCGGCGGAACATCCCGATCCTCGCCACGACGCGCTGCTCCCTCAGCCGGCCCCGAGCAACGCCTCGGCGAGCCGCGGCAGCACCTCGCCGCAGCGCCCCTCCACCTTCACCGCAGCAGCGTCGTCCGCGCGGGTGGGGCCGATGTTGATGATCGCGACCGGCACGCCGTCCTGCTGCGCCCGGAGCACGAAGCGCCGGCCGGAGTAGACCGTGAGCGACGAGCCCACGACCAGCAGCACGTCGCCCTCCTCGAACAGACGCCACGCCTCGTCCACCCACTCGCGCGGCACGTTCTCGCCGAAGAAGACGACGTCGGGCTTCACGATCCCGCCACACGCCTCGCAGCCGGGCACCCGGAACCCCTCGAGCGCCCACGCGGGCAGCTCCACATCGCCGTCGGGCTTGATCTCCAACGCGCCGCTCTCCGCCGCTCGCGCGAGCCGCGCCGCCCACTCCGCATTCAGCTCCTCGAGCCTGCGCTGGTACGCCTCGCGCGAGAAGGTGGTCTGACAGCCGAGGCACCGCACCCGCGAGAGCGAGCCGTGCAGCTCGACGACCCGCCGGCTGCCCGCCGCGTGGTGCAGCCCATCCACGTTCTGCGTGATGATGCCCCGCACCACGCCGCCCTCTTCCAGCCGCGCGAGCGCACGGTGGGCCGGGTTCGGCCTGGCCGTCGCGATGCGTCGCCAGCCGACGGCGCTCCTCGCCCAGTACCGGGCACGCGCCGCGTCGCTGCCCATGAACTCCTGGAACGTCATCGGCTTGCGCACACGCCCCACGGACTGCGGCCCGCGGTAGTCCGGGATCCCGGACTCCGTGCTGCACCCCGCACCGGCGAGCACCACCACCCGCCGACCCCGGAGCAGCTCCACGAGCGCGGGCGGAGGCGCGCAGGTGGTCGTGGTGGACGTCGCGATCACTGCCGGCGGCGGAACGTGGTGAACCCCTGGAGCTCGAGCGAACGCACCCGCCCGCGCGAGTCGAGGCCGAACGTCATGGTCGTCTGCCCGAAGCCGCGGGTCCGCCAGCGGCCGCGGAACGTGTCGAACCGCCAGTGCTCGAGGTCCGCCACGTAGTCGGGCGAGTAGCGCAGCACCAGCCGCCCGTCCTCGAGCGTCACCGTGACGTCGCCGTAGAGAGAGTCGGAGTACGTCCCGGCATAGGCCTCGAGAGGCAGGGAAGGCCCGCGCTGCGCCGCCTTGACTTCGGCTTGGCCAGCGCTCGCGGCGACGCTCGCCCGCGACCGCCGCTCCAGCTCCAGGTACTCGGCGCTCCAGTCCCTCTCGGGCAGGCCCAGCAGCAGGTCGAAGACCCGGTACATGAGCGCCGTCTGGAGCTCGCTCGAGCTCAGGTTCGCTATGGCGACGACGCCGATCCCCTCGGACGGGATCATCCCGACCTGCGTCCGCGTGTAGTTCACCGAACCGGTGTGCTGCACCACCTTTCGGCCGTGGTAGTCTTGCAGCCGCCAGCCGAGGCCGTACGCGCTGAAGTTCTGCGTCGGGAACATGCGCTTGGTGACCGAGTCGATCCGCATCACGACCTGGGGTGTGTGCATCTCCTCGATCGTCTCGCGCTTCAGCAGCCGCTTGCCCTCGTAGACCCCGCCGTTCAGGTGCAGCCGGATCCACTGCGCCATCTCCCACACGCTCGAGAAGATGGAGCCGGCCGGGCCCAGCGCGTCGTAGTTGCGCCGGTCCATGACGATGATCTTCCCGTCGGACAGGATGTGCGACGAGGACACGTTGTCCCGCGTCTGCACGACGTCGAAGCGCGACGTCGTCCGCGTCATCCCCAGCGGCCGGAACAGCCGCTCCTCGACGAACGCGTCCCAGCTCGTGTCGGCCACCGCGGCCACGACCTCGCCCGCGACCATGTACATCAGGTTGTTGTAGCTGTAGCCGTGGCGGAAGCTGTTCACCTGGTCCAGGTGGCGCAGCCGACGGATGATCTCCCGCCGGTCGAACGGCGAGGCGATCCACACGTTGTCCTCGCGCGCGACGCCCACCCGGTGCGTCAGCAGGTCGCGGATCGTGACGTGGCGCGTGACGTACGGGTCCTGGAGCTCGAAGTCCGGGAGGTGCTTGCGCACCGGGTCATCCCAGTGGATCCGGCCCTCGTCCACCAGCATGCCGAGCGCCGCGACGGTGAACGCCTTGCTCGTGGACGCGATGGCGAACAGCGTGTGCTCGTCCACGGGCTCGTTCTTGCCGTACTCGCGGACGCCGTAGCCGCGGGCGAAGATCACCGAGTCGTTCCGGACGATGGCGATCGCCAGTCCGGGGACCTGCCAGTCCCGACGCGCCTTCTCGATGTACGCGTCGAGGCTGGCGAAGGGGTCGGCCGCCCGCGCGGACGCCGCCGGCGCGGCCGACTGCGCCCACGCGGGCGAGGCCGAGGCGGCGAAGACCAGGACCACGAACGAGAGTCTGCGGAGACGGAGCATGGTCAATGCGGGGAGGAGGTTGCAGCATCGCCCGGCCGGGTCTCCCCGGCCGATCCCGTCGGCCGGGGAATCTACGCGCTCGAGCTCGGCAATGAACAGGGGCCGGCACCCCGGGCCGGTCAGGGCAGCATCGCGTCCAGGACCATCCGGAACCGGTCGAGCGGGAGCGCGCCCTGCACCCGGATGCCGTTGATGAAGAACGTCGGCGTGCCGCGCACACCGTTCTGGGCGGCGAGGGCATTGCCCGCCATCACGCGCAGACGGGAGCGGTTCTCGCGGTAACACGAGCTGAACCGCTCGGTATCGATCCCCACGTCCGCCGCATACCGGCCCAACACCGTCTCGGGGTCGTCCGTGCGCTTCCATTCATCCTGCCGCCGATACAACAGGTCGCGCATCGCCCAGAAGGCGTCCTCGCCCTGCTCGGTCGCGCACTCGGCCGCCCGCGTGGCCTCCTCTCCGTTCGGGAACGTGCCCATGACGAACGGCACGTAGAGCCACCGGACCTTGCCGGTCTCGACGTACTCGCGGTGCAGCGTCGGGTAGGTCTCCAGGGCGAACCGGGCGCAATAGGGGCAGCCGAAGTCGCTGAACTCGATCACCGTGACCGGCGCGTCCGCCGCGCCGCGCACGTGCCCGGCAGCGGCCGGATTGACCATTCCGAAGGATCCGAGCTGCTGGTCGAGCGCCGACGCGGCTGCGGCGCCTCCACTCTCGGCCGCGGACGGCCGCTCCCGGCCGCAGGCCGCGACGACGGTGAGAGCGAGCAGCGCTGCGGGCACGGCGCCGCGGGACAGGGCTGGGAACGTCATGGCGCAACCTCCAGATCGATCACCTGGCCGAAGCCGGCAAGGAACGAAGAGAGCACGGCGAAGCGGCCGGTGAACAGCAGGACACCGAGGATGATCAGGAATGCGCCCATCACACGCTGCAGGGGCAGCATCCACCGGCGCAACCAGCGCGTGCGTGTGAGGAAGGCGTTGAGAGCGACGGCCGCCACGAAGAACGGGACGCCCAGTCCCAGAGCGTAGGCGGCCAGCAGCATCATTCCGCGGGGCGCGGTCGCTTCCAGGCTGGCGTAGAGCAGGATCGACGCCAGCACAGGGCCGATGCACGGCGTCCAGCCGGCGCCGAACGCGAGGCCCGCCGCGATGGAGCCGAGCGCGCCGGCTGGCCGGGATGCGAGCTGGATGCGCCGTTCGCGCATGAGCGCGGAGACCCGCAGGACGCCGAGCAGGTAGAGCCCGAACAAGGCGATGACCACGCCGCCGACCTGCTGCAGCAGCGGCAGCGCCCGGGTGACCGCGGCTCCGAGCGCGGAGGCCGATGCGCCGAGCGCGATGAACAGGACGGAGAAGCCCAGGATGAACAGCCCCGCGTTCAGCGCGGCGTGCCGGCGCGCCGCAGCCCCGCCGTGCGCGCGGAGCTCATCGAGCGTGAGCCCGGTCACGAACGAGACGTAGCTCGGCACGATCGGCAGCACGCACGGCGAGAGGAACGAGACCAGCCCGGCAAGGAAGGCGAGGCCGAGCGAGACGGGGCTGGCGTCGGTCATGGCGCCGCCTCCTCTGCATCTCGCTCGGCGAGCAGCCGCTCGACCGCGGGCACGAGCGCCGTCTCCAGGAAGACGCCCTTCACCGTGTGACGGATGCGGCCCGTCGCGTCGATCAGGAACGACGTGGGGAGCATGGTCCCGGCCCCGAAGGCGCGTGTCGCCTCGGCCGTCGCCATCGCGACAGGGTACGTGATCCCGCGCTCCTCGAGGAACTCTTCGACCACTCGCCTGCCGGCGCGGTCGACCGAGAGGCCGAGGATGGTGAAGCCCCGGTCCCGGTACGCTTCGTAGGTGCGCTGGAACCCCGGCATCTCGTAGCGGCAGGGCGGGCACCACGTCGCCCAGAAATTCACCAGGACGACTTGCCCCCGGAGCTCACGGAGCGAGACCTGCTCGCCGCCCAGCGTCTCGACCCGAACGTCCGGGGCAGCCGTGCCACCCGCACCCACGCCGAGCGCGGCCGCGAACTGCGGCCAGATCCTGTAGCCGAGGAACCCCAGGACGACGATCCAGAACCCCGCCTCCAGAGCGATCCTCGGCCAGCGTCGCTTCGCTGCCATGGTCCACTGCGTCCAGGTTCACGCCACAGCCGGCTTCCCATGAGCAGGCGCCGGCTCTCCATCTCGTGCTGCGAGCGTCGAGGCTGCGGTCCGGTGGACCGCTGGCGTGCTCAGGCGCGAGGAGGGTGGTACGGTGGGGGGGTCGCAATCCCCTTCGGCGCGACCTCGTCGTGCGGCATCGGGCCGTGGGACTCCGCAGCCAGCGGTCGCTCGGCCTCCGGGGCTGGCCGAACGAACACCAGCGTCGTGCACGGCAGCGACCCGGGTCCCGCTGGCCCGTCGGTCGAGCGGCCGCCAGGAGCGGGCTCCTCCGCCCCGGCTCCGCCGGGCAGCCCGGCAGCGGCGCCCGTCTCCAGCACCGCCACCGCCGCGCCCCGCGCCCGGACGCACTGCGCCCGGGCGGCCATCCCGGTCACGGCGAACTGGCCGAGGATCGTCACCAGCACAACCAGTGCGCGGCGCCAGCGTTGCCGAGCCGTGCGGTGGAGCATACCACCGGAGGATACGCGGGTCAGCCGCCCCTGGTTCCCACAGCCCCGGCGGATACACCGGCCACGGCCGGCCAGGGCACTCCGCTTGCGTCGCCCTCACGGCGGATCGGCGGCGCGCCTTGCGACAGGAACCGCGCGTCACGCCCCTCGAAGCGGCAAGGCACGGTGAGATGCCGAGGCGCAACCCCGACGCGATACCCGCGCTGCCCGTCCGGCGCCACCCGGCGGGCCGCCGCCTCGCGTGCGCCCTCCGCCCCACACGCCTCGCCGCGCTCCTGCTCCGCGCGTCGCTCCGTGCGGCGCCGTTCGCGCAAGCGCAGGACCTGGGACACGAGCTCCTGGGCGAGGATCGACGTCCTCGCCAACGCCTTCGGCGCGTCCCTCACACTCAAGCCCGAGAACGCTCCGTACCTGGGCTTCGCCTTCGGATTGCCGCTGGCCGACACCTCCGTGAACGCCAACGATCCGAGGATCGCGATCGATCGGTCCGGCTTCGCCGACGTTTTCGTGCAACCACTCAAGCTGGGCTGAAGGTTCCCGCGGGAGACCTCGTGACGTCATACGCGTTCTACGCCCCCACCGGCTGCTTCGACCCGCGGGGCCGAGCGGGCGTCGGCCGCGGCTTCTGGTCCCACCAGTCCGGCGAGGACTCGATGCGGACGGAGCTGCGCGTGAACTACCCTGCAGACGCCGCCAGCTCCTGCTCCACCCCCTCCCACTCCCGCAGCAGAAGCTCGACCCGCTGGACCAGCGCCTCTCGCTCCCGCTGGAGCGCCTGCACCTGCTCGACCGGCGTCCACCCGTAGTACTCCGAATCGGCGAACGTCGCGTCGATCTCCGCGACGCGACGCTCCGCCGCCTCGATCTCGGCCAGCACGTCGTCCCGACGCCGCTCCAACTGGCGGAGCCGGTACGGGTTCACCTTCCGGCGGGCACTGGCCTCGCGCCCCTCGCGCCGACCCTCGGCGCGCCGACTGCCGCGCTCCTTCGCACTCGCTGCCCGCCGCGCCTCGAGCAGGACGGCATCCACGTCGAGGTGGTCATCGCCGCACGCGTGCACGTACTCGTCGTAGGTGCCCGGGAAGTCCAGGATGCCCTGCGGCGTGATCTCCATGATGCGCGTCGCCAGCTCGCGCACGAACCACCGGTCGTGCGAGACCATGATCAGCGTGCCGTCGAACGCCTTCAGGCCCGCGACCAGGGCCTTGATGGACTCGATGTCCAGGTGGTTGGTCGGCTCGTCCAGCAGCAGCACGTCCGGCGAGCTCGCCAGCATCTGTGCCAGCAGCACCCGCAGCTTGAAGCCGCCGGACGACGTCGAGAGAGGCCGCCGGTGCACCTCGGCGGGGATGCCGAGCCCCTCGAGGATCTCCGCCGCCCGCGACTCCGCCGCGTAGCCGTCGAGGCGCTGGATGGTTTCCTCGAGCTGCGCGAACCGCTCGACGTCGAACTGCTCCCTCGGCCGGGCGAGGAGCTCCTCCTTCGCGACCAGCGCTTCCCCCAGCTCGCGGTGGCCCATCAGCGCGACGCTCAGGATCTCTTGATCTTCGTACAGGAACTGGTCCTGGCGCAGCACGCCGAGCCGCACGGACCTCGGGATCGAGAACACGCCCTCATCGGGCTCGATGTCCCCGCTCAGGATGCGCAGCAGCGTCGTCTCGCCCGAGCCGTTCGCGCCGACCAGCCCGTAGCGCTCGGCACGCCGCAGGCCGCGCTCGCGCACGGCCGGTTCAGACGCGAGTGCCTGGTGTCGAAACAGGCACAGCGGGACGGGCGCCAGCCGATACCCTGGCGCTCCGATCCCGCCGCCGCAGCGCTCCCAGCGCCGCCCTACCAGCCCAGCACGTACGCGAAGATCAGGGGCGCCACGATCGTCGCGTCCGACTCGATCATGAACTTCGGCGTGTCGACGTCCAGCTTGCCCCAGGTGATCTTCTCGTTGGGGACCGCGCCGGAGTAGGAGCCGTAGCTCGTGGTCGAATCGGAGATCTGACAGAAGTAGCCCCAACGCGGCACGTCCGAGATGCCGAGGTCCTGCTCGAGCATCGGGACCACGCAGATCGCGAAGTCGCCCGCGATCCCGCCCCCGATCTGGAAGAAGCCGATCGAGGCGGTCTCCGCCGCGCGGGTGTACCACGAGGCCAGCTCGGCCATGTACTCGACGCCGGTACGCACCGTGTGCGGGTTCCGGACCTTTCCCTGGATCACGAGACTCGCGTAGACGTTGCCCAGCGTCGAGTCCTCCCAGCCGGGAACGAAGATCGGCAGGTTGCGCTCGGCGGCGGCGAGGACCCAGGAGTCGGCGGGGTCGATCCGGTAGTGCTGCTCCAGCGCGCCGCGACGCAGGATCCGGTAGATGAACTCGTGCGGGAAGTATCGCTCACCCGCGCGATCCGCCTCGATCCAGTCCTCGATGATCACCGACTCCACGAGGCGCATCGCCTCCTCCTCGGGGATGCAGGTGTCGGTGACCCGGCTCAACCTGCGCTTGCGCAGCCGGAGCTCGTCTTCCGCGTCGAGGTTCCGCCAGTCCGGGATGCGCTCGTACTTGTCGTGGGCGACGAGGTTGAAGATGTCCTCCTCGAGGTTCGCGCCGGTGCACGAGATGGCGTGAACCTTGTCCTGCCGGATCATCTCGGCCAGCGAGATCCCGAGCTCGGCGGTGCTCATCGCGCCGGCCATCGAGACCAGCATCTTGCCGCCACGATCCAGGTGCCGACGCCACGCCTCCGCCGCCTCCACGAGTGTGCCCGCGTTGAAGTGGCGGAAGTGCCGCGTCATGAAGCGGGAGATCGTTCCGTCCATCGTCCTTGCGTTGGAGGTCTCGATTGCTCTTCGATCGCCGGATGGTGGTCGGAGCGGCCCCGACTCCTGTGAGGGCCGTGGATCGAGCGCCGACCGCACGGGATGACGCGCTCGGCCTGGAAACTGCGATGATTCGCGATCCATCGCAACGTTTGGGCTCGATCGCGCCGTCGAGCCGCTGCCATCACCGATCGTGCGACGGCCTCACACTCGACGCTCGAGCCTCGCGTACGCACGCACCGGGAAACAGCCCATCCCACGCACCTTGATCGGCACCGCCGAGAAGCGAAAGCCCTCCACCGGAAGCTGCTCCAACCCGCGCAGGTGCTCGACGATCGGGATGCCCGCGCGGAGCAGCGTCGTGTGGACGGGCCGGCGGCCGTCGGCCGTGTCATCGATGTTCAGCGAGTCGACGCCGACGAGCGCCGCGCCGCCGTCGCGGAGGTACAGCGCCGCGTCTTCGGTCTCAGGAACGGATGCCCTTCGAAGTAGCGGCTCGTGCCCCAGTGACGCGCCCAGCCGGTGTGGACCAGCACCGCCTTGCCCCGCACGTCGAACGGCTCGAACGCCGCACGCGGGATCGCGCGGCCGTCCAGCTCCGTGACCCGCACGACGAGTCCCGGCAGCTCCGCGACCGCTTCCAGCTCCAGCTCCGCCAGGTCCTTTCCGTCCGCGAACCGGTGGAACGGGCTGTCCAGGTACGTGCCGGTGTTGCCCACCATCTCGATCCGGTCGATCTGGAACTCGGTGCCGTCGGCGTAGCGCTCCCGCGACGCTTCCCGGCTCAGGAAGTCGCAGACCACCGGCCCGGGAAGCCCGGGATACGTCGTCATTCCGGCTTCGATGACGTGACTGAGGTCGATCAGCGTCCGCTCAGCCATGGCGATCCCGTCCCTCGTTGGGTGTTCCGTCGCCGTCGTGTCCCGGCCTGCCAAACCCTCGCCTTCGCCCTATGTTCCCGCGCCGCCCGCCGAGCCGCGCACCAGCGCTCGCGACCCGGCAGGCCAAGAGCAGTTCAGCTTGACACGATGGCAGGTAAACATTACATCCTGCCCCGATGCTGCGAGCGCTCGTCTTGGCCGCGGTCGCGGCCGCGGCGTTGGCGTGCGGCCAGCCGGACGCGGACGCACCCGCGAGTCGGGGGGGCGATGGGGGCGCCGGGCCCGCCCTCCAGGGCAAGGTCCTGATCTCGGCGGCGGCGTCGTTGAGGGACGCGTTCTCCGAGATCGCGCTGGCGTTCGAAGCCGCCAACGCGGGCGTAGACGTGGTGCTGAACCTGGCCAGCAGCTCGTTGCTCCGGGCGCAGATCCTGGAGGGCGCGCCCGTGGACGTGTTCGCGTCCGCCGACATCTCCAACATGGACGCCGTGGTGGCCGCCGGAGGTGTGGCCGGCGAGGCGCGGATCTTCGCGCGCAACCGGCTCCAGATCGCGGTGCCGAGGGGCAACCCGGCCGGCGTCCGCGGACTGGGCGACTTCGCGCGCCCGGAGCTGCTCCTCGGCCTGTGCGCCCCGGAGGTCCCGTGCGGCGCGTTCGCGCGGCGCGCCCTGGCCCGGGCGGGCGTGGTCGCGTCGGTGGACACGTACGAGCCCGATGTGCGGGCGCTGCTCACCCGTGTCGAGCTCGGCGAGCTGGACGCGGGCGTCACCTACGTCACGGACGTGATCGCGAGCCGCGGCCGCGTGGAAGGCATCGAGATCCCGGAGGAGCACAACGTCGTGGCCGAGTACCCGATCGCCGTCCTGGCCGGCGCGCCGAACCCTGGGGCGGCCGCGGCGTTCGTCGCGTTCGTGCTGTCGGACGAGGGACAGGCGATCCTCCGCAAACACGGCTTCGCTGCCCCGTGAGCGCACGCGTGTCGCGTAGGCGGCGGACTGCCGCGCGGCTCCCCGTCCTGCTCTGGCTCCCCGCCGGGTTGGGGCTCGCGCTGTTCCTGCTGCCCTTCGCGGGTCTGCTGGCGCGGACGCCCTGGCGGGACCTGCCCGTGCTCCTCACCAGCGACATCGTGACGGACGCGCTCCGGCTCTCGCTCATCGCCTCTCTGTCCGCGGCCGGCATCAGCCTGCTTCTCGGCGTGCCGCTGGCGTGGCTGCTGGCTCGCGCCGAGTTCCCGGGCCGATCGCTGGTCCGCGGCATGGTGACGCTACCTCTGGTGCTCCCGCCGGTGGTGGGCGGAGCGGCGCTGCTCTTCGCGTTCGGCCGGCGTGGCCTGGTGGGAGAGCCGCTGTACGAGGCGACGGGCCTGCTGCTGCCCTTCTCGACCTGGGGCGTGGTGGTGGCGACGACGTTCGTCGCCATGCCGTTCCTGGTCATCACGGTGGAGGGCGCTCTCCGCAACCTCGATCGGCGCTACGAGGGAGCCGCGGCCACGCTCGGCGCCGGCCGCTGGACCGTGATGCGACGCGTGACGCTGCCGATGATCGCGCCCTCACTGGTCGCGGGCACGGTCCTCACCTGGGCGCGGGCGCTGGGCGAGTTCGGCGCGACCATCACCTTCGCGGGCAACCTCCAGGGACGGACGCAGACGCTGCCGCTCGCGGTCTTCGTCGCGCTGGAGAGCGACCGGGATGCCGCCGTCGCCATCAGCCTGGTCATGGTGGTCGTCTCGCTGCTCGTGCTGATCGCGCTGCGCGACCGCTGGTGGAGGCCATTGTGAGCACCGCGGGTCTGGAAGCCGATTTCGCGGTCCGGCGGTCGGAGCGCTTCACGCTCCGCATCCGGCTGTCGGTCCTGCCGGGCCGGACGGTCGCGCTGCTCGGCCCCAACGGTGCGGGCAAGTCCACCGTGGTCGAGGCGATCGCGGGCCTGCTGCCGGTGGACGCCGGCCGCATCGAGCTGGCGGGTGTCCTCCTCGACTGCCCGGAGCGGGGCGTGTTCGTGCCGCCGGAACGGAGGCGTGTAGGCGTGGTCTTCCAGGACCTCCTCCTGTTCCCGCACCTCGCGGTGATCGAGAACATCGCCTTCGGGCCGCGCAGCAGGGGCGTCGGGCGTAGAGCTGCGCTGGTCCGGGCGCGGCAGTGGATCGAACGCCTCGATCTCGGAGGTCTGGAGCACCGCAGGCCCCCCGAGCTGTCCGGCGGGCAGGCCCAGCGTGTCGCGCTCGCCCGCGCCCTCGCCGCTGACCCGCTCCTGCTGCTGCTCGACGAGCCGCTCGCCGCGCTCGACATCACGATGCGCACACGGCTGCGCAGGACGCTCGCGCAGCACCTCCAGCAGTTCGAGGGCCCGCGGCTCCTGATCACCCACGATCCCACCGAGGCGTTCCTGCTCGCCGACGAGATCTGCATCATCGAAGCCGGCGAGATCACGCAGAGCGGCACCGTGGAGGACATCCTCCTGCGCCCCCGGACCCCGTACGCCGCCGACCTCGCCGGGTGCAACCTGCTCGCCGGCAACGCATCGCGCGGCGAGGTCGCTGTCGGTACGCACGTGCTGCACATTGCGGACACCGGGATCGAGGGCCCCGTGCTGCTCACGATCCGGCCCAACGCCGTCTCGGTGCACCGAACGCCGCCGGAAGGGAGCCCGCGCAACTGCTGGGAGACGACGCTCGAACGTCTGGAGCCGCTGGGCTCACGCGTCCGGCTGCTCACCGGCCCGCCGCTCCCTCTCGCCGTCGAAGTGACACGGGAGGCGACGGACGAGCTCGGCCTCCATCAGGGGAGTCGCGTCTGGGTCGCCGTGAAGGCAACGGAGATCGGCGTCCAGCCGGACGACGCAGCGGCCCGCAACGCGCGGAAGCGGGAAGACCAGCCATCGCTGTAACGACGGGGCTGTCGTGCGCATCGTATGAGTACACGGACCACGCGCCTCGACAACACGCTCGCCGCCGAACGAGCGCGCCTCGGCTGGAGCCAGGCGCGCATGGCCGAGGCCGCGGGCATCTCCCGCCAGAGCTACGCGGCGATCGAAGCCGGCACGGCGGTGCCGTCCACGGAGGTCGCCCTCCGCCTCGCCCAGGCGCTGGGCCGCACCGTCGAGGAGCTGTTCCGGCTGCCCGGTCGACCCGCGGCCGAGCGCCTCGCGGCCTGGGCGGGGAGCACGCCCGCCGCTCCAGGCCGCCGGGTCCGCCTCACCTCCATCGCGGGCCGCTGGGTCGCCCATCCGGTGGACGAGGCGCACCGCCCCACGCCACCCGCGGACGGCGTGGTCGCCGGACTGGTCGATGGCGAAACGATCGCAGTCCGCCTGCTGCCGGATCCCCCGCCGCCTTCGGAGCTGGTCGTGATGGGCTGCGACCCCGCTTTCGGCATCGTGGTGGAGGCGCTGCGGCGCGAACGGGGGATCGAGGTCACCTGGACGCAGCGGGGCAGCGTCGGCGCGCTCGCGGCGCTGGCGCGCGGCGAGGCGCACGTCGTGGGTGCGCACCTGCGGGACCCCATGACGGGCGAAGGGAACGCCCGCTGGATCCGGGAGATCGTCCCGTTCCCCTGCACGCGCATCGCCTTCGCCGTCTGGGAGCAGGGGCTCCTCGTACGGCCCGGTGATTCGACCAGGATCAGCGGCCCCGCCGACCTGGCGCGCCCGGACATCCGCATCATCAACCGCGAGGAGGGCTCCGGCAGCCGCATGCTGCTGGACGAAGCGCTTGCGGCGGCGCAGATCGATCCCAACTCGATCGCTGGCTACGACACGCGTGCCACGAGCCACTTCGCCGTCGCCGAGATCGTGGCCTCCGGCGCCGCCGACGTGGGCGTGGGCATCCGCGCGGCCGGCGTGGCGTGGGGCCTCGACGTCCTCCCGCTCCGTCGAGAGGAGTACGAACTGATCGTGCCCAACCACTTCCTCGACCTGCCTGCCGTCGGCGCGCTGCTCGACATCCTGCGCCGCCCCGGCACCCGGGCCCAGGTCGAAGCGCTCCAGGGCTACGACGGCCAGCGCATGGGTCTGCCGGTCTAGCGCTACGGAGCGAGGGGGCTCCCTTCGACGCGCGGTGCGCAACGGCTCCGATCGGGCGACGAAAAGGGCGAGGGCCTGCTCGAACGAGACCCTCGCCCTCGCCCGTCCGGGCGGCGCCTCCGCCCCTGCCAGAGGATTCCCGGACGCGCCCCGCTACCGCCGCCTCAGCTCGATGATGCCCTGCGCCGCAGCATCCTCGAAGAACGCCCGCACATCCTCCACCGGGACCGGCCCGAGCTCCGCCGAGATCGCGTTCCGGATCTCGAGGACGGAGCGCGTGCCGTCCGCGAACCAGAGGGCCTCCTGTGCATGGAAGCCACGGAGTTTGTCGCTCCGCGCGCTGGTGGGCCGCAGCACTCCCTCGTAAACCAGCCGCGGGTACAGACGCGAGGCCTCCCGCTCCGCAGCGCTCATCGACGCCTTCGCCAGCGGGACGCCGTGCGCCTCCGCGATCACACGGTACGCTTCATCGATCCGCGCCAGGTCGTTGTTCAGACCGCGATAGAACCGGTCGGCCACCGCCTCCGCCACGGACGCGGCACGACGGTCGCCCTTCGCGACGCTCGAGGCGGACCGGATCGCCGCGCGCTCACGGAGGTACGCCTGCTCGACCGCGTTCCTCGCCTCCCGGTAGGCCGCGAACAGCTCCGACGGCCCGGCAGCGGCCATCTGCTGGATGCCCTCGCGGACCTGGCGGCCGACCCGCTCGCTGGCGTAGCCCGCCGTCAGCGCGGCCAGCTTCCCGACATCGGCCGCGCCCGCGCCGGCCAGGATCGCCGCCGTGGCGACGCCGATGAACGCCGTCCGCTTCAACTGGGTCGGGTCGAGACTCCGCGGCCGGTCCTGGCTCGAGTGATAGACCGCGTCCGGCCAGTGGTTGAAGAAGATGAACGGTACCCCCGCTTGGCCGAAGACGACGTGGTCGCTCGAGCCGTAGAACTTCTCGATGTGGTAGTAGAACGGATCCTGGGAGCCCGTCGGATCGATGATCGGACGCGAGAAGGCGTACGCGATCCGGCGGTTGTGGACCTTCTCCCGGTTCGTCTCGCCGACGTACTCCATGAACTGCTGCGCGACGTCGCTCACGAACGTCGGCAGCGAGGCCGGCGTCCGGTACAGCTTCAGGTTCCCTTTGTTCTCCACGAGCGAGGCGCCGACCATGTCCATGTTGATCCCGGCGAGCAGGCGGGCGACCCAGTCCGCGTTCGCCTGGAAGTACGGAACCGTTCCCACGAACTCCGGGACCCACAGGAAGCGGATCGTGCGCCGCGGGCGCGGGAGGACGCCTTCATCGATCAAGCGCTTGTACGCGCGCCCGACCTCCAGGATCGTCGCGCTGCCGGAGACGTTGTCGCCGGCGCCCTGCTTCGTCACCCCCTCGAAGAGGTGAGCGATGAAGGCGATCTCCTCATCGGTCGAGCCGTCGCCCGGGATCGTGGCGACCGTGACCTGGTGCGTCACGTCCTGGAAGATCTCCGTTTCCACGACCGCCCGGACCCGGACGGGGCCGCGCTCCACGAGATCGATGAGTTCCTGGCCGAGGCGGTGCGAGAGCGCGAAGGCGAAGATCCGGGGCCCGTCGGCGGGCTGCGGGACCCGCGTCCACGAGATCAGGTCCGGCCGGTCGATCGCCTTGCCCAGGGCGTTGTGCGTGCTCACGATCCCGATCGCTCCCCGCTCGACGACGGCCGGCTGCACGACCGCCGCGATCGGCCCCGTCGTGAGGACGATCTTGCCGCGGACATCCTTGCCCTCGTAGTCGCTCGGCCGGGTGCCGCGGCCGATGTAGACCAGCTCCGTGGTCACATCGGCCGAGGCCGAGCCGGGCACGAGCGCCGCAGGCACGTCGCGGTGTGAGATCAGGAGGCGACGCACCGGCGTCTCCAGCCAGAGCTCGCCACGCCGCGCGTGCCACTGGGGGCTGGCCTCGAACCGCACGACGTGCACGTCCGAGAGGCCGTACTCCCTGGCCATCCGCGCCACGTACTCCGTCTCGAAGTACGTGTCGCGGTACTCGCTCTCATAGCGTTTCCCCTCGTACGCACCCAGTTCGTAGACGTGGCGCATCGCCACGGCGCCCGAGACCTCGTCCGCGATCCGATCCAGGATCGGCTGCGGCAGGAGCGTGGCCGGGTCCGGTTGCTCCTGCGCACGCGCGGCCGGCGGCACCGCAGCCAGCACCGCGATCAGGGCCAGCGCCTGCCTCACTCCATGTCTCATCGACTGCCCTCCTTCCCCGGCCATGTCGCCGGGGACCGTGACCGCCTCTCGTCCGGCGATCGCCGGCGCCGGAGCCGGTATCTCCGTGTGGCCGGACATAGTCGGCCCCGGGATCCGGTTTGGCAACTCGCGGCGGCGCTCGGAGGAGGGGACGGGGTATAGGAACCGTCGGAGGCTCGTACGCCTCCCGCCGCTTCGACCAGGGTTCACGGACCAGGGAGCCGGGCGCCGGTCCCGGCCCGCCGGGCGCTGGCGGCGTTCGTGGTCACGGCGGGGCCCGCCGTTGCCCCGGGTCCGGGCGGGGAGCAGGTCTACGCCCGGATCCCGTGGCGGCGGATCCGTGCGAACGCGGCCAATCCCCTTGCTTTGTCGCGCCCGAACCGGCAATCTCGAACCATGCGGCGCGCACACGGCCGCGGCCGCGATCCGGTCCCGGCCCGGGCGTAGAGCAACGGACCAGGAGGGGGTCATGAACCAGGAACAATTCGAGAAGATTCGCTCCGGCGACGGCTTCATCGCTGCTCTGGACCAGAGCGGCGGCAGCACGCCGAAGGCGCTGAAGTTGTACGGTGTCGGCGAGGACGCGTACTCGAACGAGCAGGAGATGTTCGACCGCATCCATGAGATGCGGACGCGCATCATCACGAGCCCCGCGTTCGACGGGGATCGGATCATCGGCGCCATCCTGTTCGAGAACACGATGGAGCGCGAGATCGAGGGCCGCGGGAGCGCCGATTACCTGTGGTCGGTCAAGCGTGTCGTCCCCTTCCTCAAGGTCGACAAGGGCCTCGCCCCCGAGCAGGACGGTGTGCAGTTGATGAAGCCGATCCCGGACCTCGACCAGCTGCTCGAGCGGGCGCGCGAGAAGGGGATCTTCGGCACGAAGATGCGCTCCGTGATCAAGCGCGCGAACGAGAAGGGGATCCGCGCCATCGTGGACCAGCAGTTCGAGTACGCGCACAAGATCCTCGCCGCCGGGTTCGTGCCCATCCTCGAGCCGGAGGTGGACATCCACGCCCCGGATAAGGCGGAGGCCGAGGCGTTGCTCAAGAAGTACCTGCTCGAAGGGCTCGAGACCATCCCCGAGGGCCAGTACGTGATGTTCAAGCTGACGCTGCCGGAGGAGGATGGTTTCTACAAGGAGCTCGTGGAGCATCCACGGGTGCTCAGGGTCGTCGCGCTGTCTGGCGGCTACACCCGCGAGGAGGCGAACGCGCGTTTGGCCCGCAACCCCGGCATTGTGGCGAGCTTCTCCCGCGCGCTCACGGAAGGTCTGCACGTGAGTCAGACCGACGAGGAGTTCAACAAGGTGCTCGACGAGGCGATCCAGAGCATCTACGAGGCGTCCATCGCGTAGCGGGCGCGAACGCTTCGCCGATGGCCTCGGACACGGACGGGATCGTCACCGACCGCGAGACCACGCTCATCCTCACGGAAGGCCGCCGAGCTCCAGGCGGAGCGAGGCGGCCGGTCGAGCGGTCTAACGCTCGAAGAGCTGCGGCAGATCGCGAGCGAGGCCGGCATTGACCCGCACCTCGTGGCTGCGGCGCTGGCCGATCCGGAGCCCCAGCCCGTCACACGTCCATCGCGGGATGTCACGATGAAGCTCAGCGGAGACAGGGCCGCGCTGGTCGGAGTCGAGCCACGGTCGAGGAACCTGATCCTCTCGAGACCCGCTCTCTCGCCGAGCCGCCGCGCGACGGCCACGACGTGGCTCACGCGATCCCTCGAATACGCGACGGCCTCAACGGGCGGCTGCTTCCGGAGATCCGCCCACGAGAACCAGCGGAACGGGCCGTCTCCCTCCACGCCGAAGTAGCGTTCGACGGAGTCCTCCGATCCATCGGTGAGTCGACGAAGAACTGGGCTGCCCGCTCCGCCCCGGCCTCCGGTGTACACGAATCGACCGCCCAATCCCCCCACACGAAGTACGTGTACGATTCCTCGCTGATCTCCCGGGCTGCTTCATCCTGGTACGCGCCGCAGGCGAGCGGGAGACTTCCGCCGGCTGCAACGAACAGCACCGCGCGTGGCCCGAACGACACCCGGAACCTCGACAGGACGAGTCGGCGTTTCATGATCGGCCTCCTGTACCAGGTCCGTGTCGGTTGCGTGGAACTAGCACTGCTTTGTCAGGTCATTCCGCTTGGATATCGGGTGACGGGTTCATGGCAGTACGGGCAGCGTAAGCGGATGACGTTCAAGATCGCTGTGAGCACGAGCTGGCGCCTGATCTCGGGCAGGCTGGGCTTGGGCGGAGGCGCGGCCCGCTTCAGCCGGCGCGCGCTTTTCCCCCGAGTCTGAGGTGCTGCAGGAACGCAAAGGCGATCATGCTGAGGAGTGCGTGGTGGTGAAGACCTCTCCAGCTGCGGCCCTCGAAGTGATCGAGCCCGAGCTCCTGCTTCATCTGCTGGTGCGCCTGCTCGCAGACCCAGCGCGCCTTGATGACGCTGGCCAGCTCTCGGAGCGAAGCCGTGGCCGGAAGATTGGAGAGGTAGTACTTCCTCTCACCCCGCGCGCGTCGCTCGCACACCAGCCAGAGCTCCTCCTCTCCGGGGAGGTGCCGACCCTTGGCCGCTCTGGGTCCGTCGGCCACCCGCACGCGCACCGCGGCGAACTGGCACGAGAGCGGCCGCCCCTTGCTGCCTCGTCTCCAGCTGACGCGTCGCCACGCCCGCTCGCCGAGCCCCTCGATCATGGCCTCGGCGCTCACGGGCTCGGCCGTCGTCGTCGGATGACGTCTCGGCCGACCGCCGCTCGGCTCGGGCTGTGGCCACACGAGCGAGACGTCCGCCGGATAGACCAACTGCGTCGCAAGGATCCCGACGGCGTAGACGAGACCGCGCTCGCTGAGCCCTTTCCGAAACTCCGCCGCCGAGCCATAGTCCGCATCCGCCAGCACGTAGCCGAACCGGGCTCCGGCCGCACGCACCCGGTCCAGCTCGGCGAGCGCGATCTGGCCCTTGGTCCGAAAGCCCACTCCCTCCGGCACACCCGCCTTGCGGCAGCGTACCGGATCGGCCGCCCACGCCTCGGGCAGGTAGAGCCGGAGCGCCAGCGCGACCGGCACCTCGCGCTCGGCCAGCGTGAGCGAGACCAGCACCTGACAGTTCGCCCGCTTGCCCAGCTCGCCGCAGTACTGGCGCGCCACGCCCACCGAGTGCGTGCCCTGCTTGACCAGCGCCGTGTCGTCGATGATCAGCACGGCCTTCGGCCCGCCCACCAGCCGGTTCGCCTCCACCACCAGGCTCTCCTCCAGGGGCGCCGGATCCCACGGCGAGATGCTCACGAAGTGGTGAAGCTGCTGCGACTCGCCCGGCGCCACCCGCTCCGCCAGCCGGGTCACGCTCTTGCGTTCGCCCGGCGAGAGAAGCCCCTCCAGATAGATGGGCGCCCAGTGTCGCTGCTCGGCCCGCCCCAGCCGCTCCAGGAACGGCTCGAGCCAGCGGTCGAACTCCTCTTCCCACGCACGAACCTTCGCGGTGCTTGCCATGGCGGCCTCCGGGATCAGGGGCCGCACACGCCCCTGCAACTTCCGCGCTCACACGTGACAAAGCAGTGCTAAGCTTCAATGGAGCCGGGGGTATGCCGCGGACGCTCCCGCAGGGGTCACGGGCGGCGCCGTCTGGACCGGCGCTCGGACCGACGTCGACTGTCGCGCGGCGCGGCCGACCGGTCCGGCCGGCGCAGGCGCCAGGCGACTACGACCGCGAGGACCTGGCCGGCCGCAGCGACCAGTGCGGAGACGATGTCGGCGAGGGCGTCCATGCCGACCGTCTGACGGTGGCGCCTCGCCCCCGTCAATCCGCCTCCTTTACCTACCCATTTATCTCCTAACAACGAATTGCGAGGGCTTGTTTACGGCTGCTCGGCGGAAACACAGGCGCTGGGCGGGGCAGGCGCCCGATCGCGCGTTCGGGTCCCGCGTCGGGTCGTGCACCTCCAACGCCCGCTCGAGCCGCCCATCCGTGTGCCTTTGTTCCGTGAGCCCACGCACCTCGACGGCCCCCTAATGGCCGGGCGGAGACCCGGCGGCGCCGCTCGTCGTGGTCGCCGGCGGTGGTTTCGCGGCCTGCACCATGGCCACCGCGCCCGGCCGGTCACCCCGCGATTCGATTGAACCGCCGCGCGAACTCCCGTTGTGCGTCTTTGAACACCGGCTTGTTCCTTTTCCCCTCCGTTCGGTCGGGGTCTGCAAGCAAGCCAGGGAAATGCTTCTCGACCAGCTCACGCATCATTCTCAGTGCCGCCGCGTCCGGTTCGGCTTCCAGGCGTGTGATCCAGTCGCCGTACATCGCCGACTGGGCGAACGCATTCTTGTCGGTATCCCACGCCCCTTCCCGGCGTTGACGATGGAATTCGGCGGCCAGGGGGCTGAGCCCGGACAGCTCGCGGGCGAGACGCGCCTCTTCCCTGACCTTCTCACGTGCCGCGGCGAGTTCGGCCTCCAGCCGCCGAGTGGCGTCCTCGAGCAGCTCGAAGCGGCCGTAGCCGACAGCGGTCTTGGCGCCGGCGCCGAGCCAGGAGAGGGCATCGGCGAGGTGGCGCCGGAGGTCGTTGCGCAGTGCATCGTCCCAGGGCCCGGTCCCGGGGCGCGGGAGAAGCGCGCACTGCCACAGCTGACCGTGCTCGACGGCGAGGAACGGTATCGGCGTGGGGTTGAACCAGTCGCCGGGCGCCGGTGGATCGTCCGGGTTCTGGTAATACGGCGCGTAGTGCGGTGTCATGATCTCGACGCAGAGCGCCGGTGGCTGCACGGGCAGCAGATCGAGGAATACGATGTCCCCCGCACGACCCATTTCGCCGAACCAATCCTGCCGGCCGCTGCCACCGCTCATTCGCATCCATGCCAGGAGCACGCCCTTGAGCCCGGAGCCGGGCAGGTACGGGGTGCCCAGGGTATGGTGCCAGGCGAAGCCGTTCTCGACGGGATGCGCCCGCCCGAGTCCGGTCACGAAGCGGCTGGTGTTGCGGAGCCGCAGGACGAGTCCCCCGAGCGCGTCCGCCATGGTCGCCTGGCGCTGGATCGCTTCGGCGAGGACGGCAGCGTCCCACGCCTCCCGGGCCGCATCGACCATCGACTTGATCCAGGGTTGCTTCTCCAGCTTCGGCGCCTCGCCGGGTTTGTATTCCAGGTCCACGAACTTGTCGTACCAGAGGCCGGCGTTGAATGGGGGCGTGGGCCGAGACACGCCGCGGGCCTCCCGGTAGAGCAGCTTCATCCGTCGCGTCTCCGCCTTCACCGGTCCACCGTCCCGTCGGGGTTCTCGAGGAAGGCCCGGGCGAACTGCTTGAGCCAGGTGCAGTAGCGAAGCGCCTCGCCTTGAGCACGTACGTAGACATGCTGGTCGCCCTGCACGAGCGCTTCGAGGAGATCCGTCTTGCCGTGCAGCTCCGGCAGCGCCTCGGTCTTCGTGAGCCATCCGGCGACATCTTCGTATACGAGGCGGTGCGGGTTCTTGGCGTCGCCCTTCGCCGCGGCGAGCTCGGCCGCCAGCGCCTGACCCAGGCCGTTCATCACGATCGTGGCGGGGAGTGCGCTCACGTAGCTGACGTACTTCTTCTGGTCTCCCGCTGTAAGTGACTTACGCGCATTGATACGGCCTAGCGCGAAGCTCGCCCGCTTCTGTTCTAGCGTCTGGGTACCGGTCATACGCCGCCTCCGTGGTTGCCGAGTACCTGCACGGCGAGCACTCCGTGCCCGACCGTCTCGTTACCGCCGACCTGGAGGTACGGCACCTCCGCGAAGAGATCGAGCAGCTCCTGGAGCGCGTCCGTGCCCTGACGCCGTTCGGCGACCAGGGCGTAGAAGAGGGCGTCGGGCGGCACGGCCTCCTCATACCAGAGGTTCTTGCTCGTCTTCTTGTCCTCGTCCAGGACGTTGCGCGCGCTGACCATGAGGCCGTAGCGGGCAAACCAAGCGAAGGCGTTGTCGTGGAGGATCACCAGCCGCTCCGTGAGGCGGTCCGCAGTAGGGGAGTGGAAGAAGAACGGCCGCACGGCGTCCATGACCGCTCTGGGTACGGGTCCGCTGATCGTGAACTGGCGCTCCTCGAGGAAGAGGGAGCCATTGCCCGCGGCCAGGCACTGATCCTCGCCCGGCAGGAGTACGTCGGCGCACTGTACCGGTTGCCCCGCCCGCCGTGTGTCCCGCTCGAGCCGTTCGAGCAGGTGCGGGCATGTGACCCAGCGGAACGCGCCGTGCAGCGAGCGCACGGGCAGCAGCAGCAGGCGGCCGTCGGAGATGAGCAGGTCGCCCGCCGCATCCTGCGAACCGAAGACGGCTTTCCGCTTCGGCTCATCCCAGCCGCGGCTGCGCGCAAGATCGCGGAGCGCTCCCTTGAGCCCCGAGCCGGGGATGACGGGATAGTCGGTGGCCGCCTCGCGGGCGACGGGCAGGTCGAGGAAGCCCGTGCTTTCGCCGGCGCCGACGTGTATGGGGGTTTCGGAAAGGAGGCCGAGCAGTCGTGTCTTCATGGCGCGTGCGGATGAGAGTTGAACGCTTCGGGTCTAAATGGAGCCCGCCACCAGGTGTCCGAAGCCGAATGCTGTGAGCAACCCCGCTCGTACCGCCACCGTCGAGCGCGGCGGGTCGCCACGGACGAACCAGACCGTGCCGGCGCGGGCATGCGGAATGAGTGGTAACGGTCGATGGCGCACAGAATCCCACCCTCCGAGCCGCAACGGCCGCTCGATACACAGGCTCACGATCTCGCCCTCGAGCCCGGCGACCAGCCGCGCGGCCGTGTCGCCCGGGCGCGGCACGTCCCAGGCGTCGCGAGCGGCGTTCAGCAGCCGCACCGGCGTCAGCGCAACCAGGCAGGTCCAGGCCGCTCCCGGTGACTTCCTTTCCGCGGCGGGGAGCGGCGGCTCGCTCACTACCCTGCACGCGGCCAGCCGTCCCTCCCCGCCGAGCGGCAGCAGCTCCGGGAGTTGGATCGTGGCATCGAGCCCGGCAGCGCCGACGATGAGGCCGACGTTCCGTTTCAGCCGGACATGCACCGGGCTGTACAGGTGCGCCTCGCGAGCGGTGCGCGAGTCCGCCTCCAGCTCCAGCCCGACACGCTGCTCGAAGGCGAACAGATCCCGTTCTTGTACGCAGTCCTCCGGGGCCGGAATCTCCCCGGCGAGGATTCGGGAGAGGCCTTGCGCCGTCAGCCAGACCCCGCGCGGCGGTTTCAGCGCGCTCCACTCTGCGCCCCTGGCCGCACCACGGGGCTCCGGCAACCGAACGGGCCTCTCGCTCAGGTCCGTCATCGCCTCGGCGCCGGGGGCGAGGAGGTCTGCCGGCTGCCATTCGCCGTTGGCGTCCACTGTGCCGACCAGGTGGGCGGGCGCCGGGAAGAGCGGCTGCGCGTCTCGCGCCAGGAACGGCCCGGTGAAGCGGAGCGGTCCCGGGTCCAGGCCGTCGCCCAGGCGCTCGACGATTTCTGCGGGCCACGGCTCTGTCGGCCGGCCCGACCAGCCAAGTGCCCTGGCGGCCGCGGCGCGAATCGCTCCGGCGACGGTCAATGGTGACGGTGGGAAGAGGCAGCCGAGGTCCGATTGGTCCTCTCCCGCGTGGTTCGGCCCACCATCACCGAAGCTCCAGCTGTCGATCGGCTCGAGATGAAACCACGTCGTGTTTTCAGGAGCGGCCATCATTTCGCTCTTGTTCGAGGCCCGTGGCCGCGCCGACGCCCATCCGCGCCAGGAACGCGGCGACGCGCACGCCATCGAAGTGGAAGCTCTTCGGGTCCGCGACGACCCCCTCCCTGCGGTGCCAGCGCCGCAGGAGCGGCATCAGCCGGCGGACGACGTCGGGGTCCGGCCGGGTCGATGAATCGCCTTGGCGCTCGCGGCTCCGGCGATACTCTGCCGCAGCGACCGCCGCGATCAGATCCTCGGGCAAGTCAACGCCCAGCTTCCCGCTCTCCGGATCGGTGATGCGCGCGAACGTGCGTCGCAGGTTGTAGAGATAGGTCGGATTGAACCGGCCGCCTTCCCCGAACCCCGCCGCCAGCTCGCGTAGGGGCACGCTCACCCCCGGGGCGCCTCCACGGACGACCTCCCACGGTGCGGACCACTCCGCACCCACACCGCTCGACTGAACGAGGCCGACGGCGAGGGCACCGCGACCGGTACGCTCCTTCGCGATGTCGTCCAACAGGTGGTGCGCATAACGAAGCACGCGCCGCAGCGGTTCCCGATAGTGCGCGAACACGAGGGCGCCGGAGATGAGCGCCCGCCCGGCCACGGCGGGGATCCCGGAGAACTCCGCCCGGTAGGTGGATTCGAGCTCGATGGCGCAGGCCAATGCCGTGTCGGCCGGCAGCAGCGCGAGGACGTCGTCGCCTCCGGCATAGACCGTGTAGCCGTGTTTCTCCTCGACCACACCGTTCACTTTGCGCGCGAAGCGGCGCAGCGCACCGGAGATCTCCTGCTCGCCGCGTTGGGAATCGGCCGAACGCGCACGGCCGAGCAGTTCACCCATGCGGTCCCCGTCCATCAGCAGGACTGCGTAGAAGGGCTCGGGCCCACCGCCGCACGCCTCATAGAGCGCGTTCAGCAACTTCAACGGCTCGCGCGTATCCTGCCCCTCCTCGAGGTTGTCCAGCGACGCAGGGTTCGCAAGCGTGGAAGCGAAGTAGAGCGGGCCGTCGAGACTCGCGAAGCACTGAGGCTCTCGATCCCCGAAACGGCGCCGGGCCGCGCCGCGTTCGCCGTGGGGTCCCCATTTCCAACGCAGGCTGTCCAGCGAGCGGGCGAACTCCGCCGCGGCCCCGGCGTGACTCGTCATCGCCCGCTCGATCCACGGGCTTGCGGCCAGCCATGCCGTCGAGGGCCAGCCTCGCACCTCTCCGAGATCCACGCCCACCGCCTCTGAGGCAACGTGAACGAAGAGCCGCTTGATCAATGCGATCGCGCTGAGGCGCTCGTTCTCTTCCAGGTCGAGACGGCCGATTCCGGGCTGCTGCCGCAGCCGCCCCCAGAACTCCGTCTGCTCCGCGCGTTCTCGTGCCCTCACGTAGCCGGAGAGCTCCTGGAGCTCGCTCATCAGCGTGCAGTGGTCACCCGGTTCGACACGCGCGTCCACCAGCCGGAGATTCTTGCGGGCCGGAAGGTGCCTGGCGCCACCCACCACCCAGGAGATGTCCCAGTAGCTCGCCACCTGGCGCTCCCAGATCTCGCGCGTGCCGTTGCCGTGGGGGGCGACCGGCTCGACGAAGCGCTCCCACACCGCGTCGGCGATCCGCTGCCAGGCGTCGCGAAGCCCGCGCTCCGCCGCCCGCGCGGCCGCGACCGGGTCGCTCGCCTCCGCCGTGAACCGGTTCGGAACGCCTCCGAAGCGCTCTGCCCCGTCGCCCCGGGCCATGGTGACAACCTCCCGCTCCCCCTCCTCGCGGGCCGGCAGGATGATCCGTGCGCCGGCGCGTTCGGCCGCCACGATCGCGTTCTCGGCGAGGTACGAAAGGAGCCACGACCCCGCCCACAGGTCGCGCGTGCGCCGAGCTTGCGCGACGAACTCCTGCACGGGGCCGAAGGTGAAGTGGAAGCGCTCAGCCATCATCCCGCCACCGAGTTCAGGAAGTCTTCCAGGTAACGCCATCCACCAGCAGGCTCACGCTGCGCAGGCAGGAAATCGGCGGGCAGCACCGCGGCGACAGGAATCGCCTCGCCCTCTTCCACTTGGTGCACGTGGAGAAACACTGGACTTGCTCTTCGATCCCGGCTGTTCTTCCCAGCGTTCTTGCGGGGTAGGCCAAAGGATTCCCGTAAAGGCTTATTCTTTCCCGTGATGGACCTCACCGCGTTGCGGTAACGCTCCACGAGATACCGATGTGCCTCGTCCGCGCTCTCTTTGGCTGGCCCGATCGCGAACGACGCTCGGGAGGTAATTGCCGTCCACCCCGGTAGTTCGGAGGAACATTCGTTTACATGAAAGAGCTGCTCAAGGGCACGCCGAATTTCCTCGCGCGTCCTGGGCACCCGCCACTCCGCTCCGGATCCTTCGTTTTCCGTTCCGTCCACCAACCGGGTCAATGTCAGGCTGCCCCACCCTTTCCGCGAGCGTGCGCCGAGCCCTCCGAGCATTCCCAGCGCGACCAGCGCAGCGCGTATCTGCTCGACTTCTCCCGAGCGAAGGCCGCCATCGAGAAGCTGGATGGTCCATCTGGATCCCGGCCCGATGTAATCACGTTTGGGACGGACCTTGCTATCCGTGATCCCGAAACCGGCATAGCCCTGCCACGTGTTCACGCGGAAGGCCCGCTGCGTCCGGACGTGCGCACCCGGCTCGGGATGCGCGCTCCGCAGGATGATCCGTGATCGGCCTGTCTTACCGCTGGACCCGAACAGTTCTGCCTCTGCCTCCCAGAGCTCCTTCGGATCACGCAACCCTCGACCCCAAGCCAGGCTCCGCCACCAGAAGCGCAGCGCCCCCTTGAAGCTCGACAGCCGCAACTCGGCGCGACACTGATCCGCGCCCGCGCAGAACATGGGCGTGACGATGCGGTACGTGGCCTCGATCGTCTTCATCGCTCGTCGTCGGTATCGTCGTCCTTGGCTCGCGGGTCCGGATCGAGCCAATGGATCCCGCTGACCACCCAGGGCTCCCTGCGTTGCTCTTCCGATGGGCGGGCATCGATGAGAAGGAATCGGCGCGCGGATCGCTCGAACCTCCGCGCTGCCTCGAAGAGCGCCTGAGCGACGACGCCCATCAACGTCGTGCCGCCGGTCAGGTTGACCACCACCTCGTCGGCTCGAAGCAATTCGTTTTCGGCACTCTTCACCAGACCCTCGATCTCGCCGGCGCCGCGGAGCGGATCGAGCATGACGAGCGGGATGAGTTCGCCCGAGAACCCCGCCCGCTCCGCGGCCGTCTGCACCGAGTCGCGCGACGACTCCGAGCACACCGCGATGCACCGGTCGATCTCGAGACCCGGCGCCCGGAGCGCGTTGAAGAGCACGCCGGGGCTTTGCCCCTGCGGCGAGATGAGGAGGCGTCCGCCTCCGCCGCCGAGCGTGGGCGGCGGTCGGTGACTTGCTTCCTCGCATCGCCGGAGCAAGTCCTGGATCCTCGGGCCAGGATGGCCGACCTCGTCGGGGCACATCCCCTGGTGCAGAAACTTGTTCCGGAGAAAGGTCAGGTCGTTCCACAGCTTGCCCCACCACCGCTCATTCTCATCGAGCGGGGCAGCACCGCCGCGCTGTGAGAGCTTGGCCAACGCGCCCAGGCGGCGCTCCGCTCGCTCGCGGGCGCCGCGGGCCAGCCAGTCTTGCTGGCCATCGACCGACCGCGCCACGGTGGAAACGATCAACTCCCGCATCGCGCCGAGCGCCGCCGGGATCTGGTCGCGCGTCACGAACTGCTGGATCAGGCGCAACTGTCGCTCGAACTCGTCGTTGGTCGGGGCGATGCGCTCTTTCCATTGCGGGCCGGGTGGCCGCTCGGTGAACGCCACGCTCTTGGCCGCCGCGCCGATATGCCGTGCCAGTTCGCCGGCGAGCGGAACCCGGTTGCGGACCCCCGCGGCAACGTCTTGCTGGACCACACGTGCAAGCGATTCCGCGGCCAGGCCGAGCTCGAGCGGCAACGCGGACGCGTAGGCGAAGGATGTCTCGCGCAGCCTCTTGGCGAACGCCCGCACGCGGCCGGCATCCGAGTACGCCGCCTTCTCTCCCGACTCACGGGCCGCGTCCTCCAGCTCGGCGTGAAGCGAATCCAGCAGTTCGGCCAGCGCCGACGCGCTGCCGGTGTCACGGAACAGTCGCACGGCGTGGAACCACTCGGCGAGATCGAGCGCGGGCCGGAGGTCGATGATGGGCTTCGTCGGCGTCCCGGTTTCCAACATGCCATACCAGGCACCCTCGATGCGCACCCCGCGCAGGCTCCTCAGGTACAGGGCGAGGGAATAGAAGAGGAATGCATGGTGCCGCAGGCCGTGCGTGACGTCCAGCGTCACCCGGCAGCCAGCCGGCAACCGGTCCGCGATCGCCGAGAAGAAACGATCGAGGTCCGCAGTTGTGGCCACGTCTGGCACATCGCAACGCTCGGCAGGCACCCCGATGCGTTCGGCCTCCTCTAGGAAACGCGGGAAGCTCGTATCCGCCGCCTTCGCTGTGGCCAGGACGATCACCCGCTCGGGCCGGCGCTCCGCCGGCAGTAGTTGCAAGAGCGCGAGCGGCGCGAAGAGGGACTTCCGTTCCTGGTCACCGAGGGCGTACAGCGGCGGCGGCTCGCGCAGCTGCGTGCCGAGCGAGGTCAGGAGAAGGTGCTCAGGCGAGGTCACGGCCCAATCCCCGGATGGTGGGATCGATACGGCGCCCCCACGGGCCGAGTCGGCATACAGCCGGCGGTAGAGCCAGGCGATGCCGATCGCCGCCGCCTTCCCCAGCCCGGCGGGGCCGTGCAGCATTCCCGGCCATCGCTCCGTCGCGAGCTGCCGCTGGTCGTGGTACGGGGAGACGGATTCGCGGGGATGCGTCTTGGTGGCGCGGCGTTGCCCCGATCGTCGCGTCGAAGAATTTGTCCCAGGTCACGGAGCGCAGGTCCCCCGTCAGACGGAACGCTTCCGCCAATCTATGCGGACGGTCCGACAGCGAAGGCGGCGCCCTCGCGGGCGGCCCGGCGAACGTCCTGCAATGATACTACCGGACTGCGACAACCGAATGACGCCGCTCCGGGCTGGAGCGGGCGAGGGGCGGTAACGCCCCGGGGCTGACTTTCAATATGCGTGGACCGGGTCGGCCTGCCAATACCTGGGCGCCGAGGCGGGCTGGCCGCGGCGAGCGGTCGAGGCCGCGCCGGTCGCCAACGGCTCGCGGGACCGGGAACTTCGTCACCGCGGAGTCGCCCATTGGCGCCTGCGGCCGCGGCCGATGCCCCGGTGCAGGCTTGACCCTACGGCGTTGTCGAAACAGTTTCGGGGTGAGCGATGAGGCGCACGCCGCCACCGGCGCCTCGGCGTCCCCCGCCGCGGCTCGTCCGCGCGCCGCCCGCTCTCCCCGGCCATCGAGACCGCATCTCCCCGGCGCCACCGCTCCGGTCGCGCGCCGGTTCCCTGCCATCGATCCACCTGCCACGCTCCGGAGACACCATGGACGACATCGCCACGGATCGCCCAGCACCAGCAGCGCCTGCGTCAAACAGTGACGCCGTGGATAGCGACGCCCCCGACCTCCTCCCGGTCCGCATGCTCAACGAGTTCGTCTACTGCCCGCGGCTCTTCCACCTCATGCACGTCGAAGGCCGGTGGGAGGACAACGTCTACACGGTGGAAGGCAAGGACGCACACCGCCGCGTGGACCGGCTCGATCACGTGTTGCCGGATCCCGATGCGGGCGATGGTGCGGACGGTGCGCACGATGCCGCAGGCGCCGAGGACGATGGCGACGAGCGGCCGACCATCTCGCGCTCGGTCACTCTCGGCTCTCCTCGTCTGGGGATCATCGCCAAGCTGGATCTCGTCTCCACCGCGGGAGACGAGGCGGTGCCCGTGGACACCAAGCGCGGACGCGTCCCCAACAACCCCGAGCGGAGCTGGGAGCCGGAGCGCGTGCAGCTCATGGCCCAGGGGCTCCTGCTCAGGGAGCACGGCTACCGCTGCGACCATGGCGTCCTCTATTACGAGGGCTCGAAGACCCGCGTGGACGTGCCGTTCACGCCCGAGCTCGAGGCACGCACGCTGCGCTACATCGAGGAGGCGCGGGCCGCGGCGCTCTCCACTGTACTGCCGGATCCGCTCGACGACAGCCCCAAGTGCAACGGCTGCTCCCTCAACGGCATCTGCTTGCCGGACGAAACGCTCGCCCTCCGCCACGTGCCGGCCGACCCGACCACGACGGCCCAACCCCCGGTCCGCCGGCTGTATCCCGCGCACGACGAAGCCCTGCCGCTGTACGTCCAGGAACAGGGCGCTACTGTCGGCAAGCGCGGCGAGATGATCGTGATCCAGAAGTCGGGTGAGGAGCTCGCCCGCGTGCGGCTGCGCGACGTGAGCCAGCTCGTGCTCTGCGGCCGGATCGGGATCAGTGCGGCGACGATCCACCTGCTGTGCGAGGCCGCGGTGCCCATCGTGCACCTCTCGGCCGGACACTGGTTCTACGGCATCACGCACGGCATCACGCTGCGCAACGCCTTCGACCGTGCCGCGCAGTTCCGGGCCGCCGCCGATCCCGGCCGGGTCCTGGCCTTCGCGCGCGCGATCATCGCGGCCAAGGGGTCGAACCAGCGCACGCTGCTCAACCGCAACGCGCAGCCGAAGCCGGAGGGCGCGATCGCACGCATGGCGACGTTCCTGCGCAAGCTCGAGCACGCCCGCACCGTGGACGAGGTCCTCGGCATCGAGGGCAACCTCGCCAGCCAGTACTTCGCCAACTTCTCCGCGCTGCTGCGGCCCCGGGACTTCGACGCGGAGTGGGCGTTCGAAGAGCGCAACCGCCGCCCGCCGCGCGACCCGGTCAACGCGCTGCTGTCGTTCGGCTACGCGCTGCTCGCCAAAGAGTGCACGGTGGCGCTGCTCGCCGAAGGACTGGACCCGTGGTGGGGGCTGTATCACCAGCCGCGGCATGGCCGGCCAGCATTGGCACTCGACCTCATGGAGGAGTTCCGGCCGCTCGTGGTGGACAGCGCGGTGATCACGGCGGTGAACACGGGGATGGTCACGGCCCGCGACTTCGTGCGGTCCGGTGCCGCGTGCGTCCTGACCGCGTCCGGCCGGAAGGCGTTCATCCGGGCGTACGAGGCGCGGCTCGACCAGCTCGTGACGCACCCCTTGTTCGACTACCGGTGCTCCTGGCGTCAGGTGATCCGTCTCCAGGCCCGCCTGTTCTCGCGCTGGTTACGCGGGGACGTGCCCATGTACGCCGGCATGACCACCCGTTAGACCGACGTGACAGCATGACTCGACGCCATTATCTTGTGTCCTACGACATCTCGGACGACCGGCGTCGCAACGCCGTCTTCAAGATCCTCGAGGGCCAGGGCGACCACGTGCAATACAGCGTGTTCTTCTGCGAATTCAACGACCGCGAGCTGGCGGAGGTGCGCGCCCGGCTCCGGCGCGAGATCAACACCACGGAAGACCAGGTCCTGCTCGTGGACCTGGGCCCGTCCGCGGCCCCGCTGGAGCACGGGATCGAGTGCCTTGGCCGGCCGTACGCCCCGTCGGTACGGACGCTCGTCGTCTAATTCGGTGGCCGGCCGGCGGTCGCGCGAGCGGTGAGGTGGTGCGTGAAACCCGGCCTGCGCTCGAAGCTGTTTGACAGCAAGGGTTTTGGGAGTGATGATTCCCACTGTGGTCCGCCACCGCGAGGCGCGTGGGAGGGGGCGCTCGCGGACGGAGCCCGAAAGCAGTATGGCCCAACGGGTTCCGAGGCGGGCTCGATCCGCGGACTCAGATCCGCGGCCTCATTGAAGCAAGTAAATCCGCACCGGAGGCCCCGGCAGCACCTCCAGCTCGAATTCGGCGTCGTAGACGATCTCGGTGCCGACCAGTCGCCCGGCGCGCGCCCGGAAGCGGCCGGCCTTGGTGCCGGGCGCCCAGCGGTTGACCGTCGTTGCGGTGTCGTCGGTCGCGGTGGTCGAGGCAAAGAGTCTCCCGGCGCCGTCGTCGAGCAGCCAGTGGACCAGCGTCCCCTTGGGGACGTAGACGGAATCGTCCGCATGGAGCGCCTGCAGGCCGCCCGGCTGCACGACCTCGATCCGCGCGACGAGCGGCTCGCTGGTCCAGCCGTCCTGGCCGACGACGGCGCGGATCGTCAGCCCCGCGACCTCCGGCGGGGGCACCCGCGCGGCCTGGTCGCCGCTGATCTTGACGACGCGCATCTCCTCGATCTTGGCCGGCCGCGGCTCAGGCACCGGCACCTCCTCCGGCGGCTGGATGGGGTCGGCCTCGCTGCAGGCGAGCAGGCAGGCGGCGAGCAGTAGCAGTACACCGTAACGCACGATGCACCTCCTGTGAGAGTGCGACGATCCAAGATGTAGACGACCACCGACAATCGGCAAGAACGACGATGGACCTGCACCCGCTGATCCAGCTCCTGATCGTGATCCTGGGCC
>QGVH01000030.1 GCA_003242735.1 bacterium
GCGGGCTGTTCCGCGTCCCCGACGGCTACGAGAAGCCGGTCCTGGTGGCCAGTGCGGACGGCGTGGGGACCAAGCTCAAGGTCGCGATGCGCGCCGGCCGGCACGACACCGTCGGCCACGACCTGGTGAACCACTGCGTCAACGACATCCTGGTCGAGGGCGCGCGGCCGCTGTTCTTCCTCGATTACATCGGCATGGGCCGGCTCGAGGCGGGGACGGTCGAGCAGATCGTGGCGGGTGTTGCGGCGGGCTGCCGCGCCAACGGCTGCGCGCTGCTCGGCGGCGAGACGGCCGAGATGCCGGACTTCTACGCGCCGGGCGAGTACGACCTCGCCGGTTTCATCGTCGGCGTGGTCGAGGAGGACCGCCGTCCGGGCCCGCACCGCGTGCAGGCGGGGGACCAGCTCATCGGCCTCGCGGCCAGCGGCTTCCACACCAACGGCTACTCGCTCCTCCGCCGCCTCCTGTTCGATCGGCTGGGCCTCGGGCCGGACGATCCGTTCCCGGGGGGCGGTGGGAGCGTCGCCGAGGTCTTGCTCCGCATCCACCGCAGCTACCTCGAGCCCGTCGGCCCGTTGATCGACGCGGGGCTCATCCACGCCCTCGCACACATCACCGGCGGCGGCATCCCGGAGAACCTGGCCCGCGTCCTTCCCCCGGGGCTCGAAGCGCACGTGGACACCGGCGCGTGGACGCCGCCGGCCGAGTTCCGCACCGTTGCGGAGCTCGGGCCGGTCCCGCGGGATGAGATGTTCCGCACGTTCAACATGGGCGTTGGCATGATTCTGGTCGTGCCGCCCCGTGCCGTGGACGACGTCACCGGCCGGGCCCGCGCCGCAGGCGTCGAAGCATGGGCCATCGGCGATGTCCGGGCGGGGACCGGAGGCGTTGTCCTCCACTGACCGCCTCAACCCCAAGGGCGTGACATGGCAGGCAGTCGCTCGAGCCGATCCGGCCTTGCGCCGGCACTGCTGTCTCTCGCTTTCCTGCTGGCGCCGGCCGCCGCGGTCGCGCAGGAAGACGATCTGGCTGCCCTCTGCGCGGTCGCTGCGTCCGGCAGGTCCACCGCGGCCCTGCGTTTCTGCAACCTCGTCGCCGAGGGCGTGGAGGCGGTCCAGCCGCGGATCGGCCTCGCCGCCGCCGGCGGCAACCCGGTGGCCGGCACGGCCAGCACGCTGGGCATGCGGATCGGGCGCTTCCCGCGCTACAGCATCGGCGGGCGGATCACGGCGGTCCGGGCCGAGCTGCCCCCGATCCGCAGGATCGGGGGGGTCGGTGACATCGACTTCGCGGTCGGCGCCCTCGCCGTGGACGGCGCCGTCGGTCTGTTCCAGGGCTTCTCCCCGGCGATCACCATCGGCGGCGTGCTCTCCCTCGACCTGCTGGGCAGTGCGGGCTTCCTGCTGCTGCCGGGCGGCGAGGGCTTCGGCGACACGCCGTTCACCTGGGGCGCGGGCCTCCGCCTCGGCATCCTGCGGGAGTCGTTCACGGTCCCCGGGATCTCCGTTTCGGCCATGTACCGGCGGGTGGGGGACATCGAGTTCGGAGACCCTGCGCTCCGGGGCACGGACGCCTGGTTCGGGGCCGAAGGCTTCAGCAACCTGAGCGTGCGGGGGACGGTCGGGAAGCGGCTCTTCGGCTTCGGCCTCACGGCGGGCGCCGGCTACGACCGCTACTCCACGGACGTCGCCTGGCGGTTCGTGGATCCCGCCGACCCGGGCGGCGTGCCGGTCTCGGTCGCCATGGAGGGCTTCAGCAACGACCGGTTCACGCTCTTCGTCAACGGGTCGGTCACCGTGCTGATCCTGACCGCGAGCCTCGAGCTGGGGTGGCAGCAGGGCGGGGGGGCGGTGCCGGGCCCCGTCCCGCCCACGGAGTTCGATCCCGAGAAGGGCACTCTGTTCGGCAGCTTCGCCCTGCGCATCTCTCCCTGAACGCGGTATGGCGCCGGCGCCGACGCCAGAGGACCGGGAATGGATGCGGCGCGCCGTTGAACTGGCGTGGCGCGGTTGGGGCCGGGTGCACCCCAACCCGCTCGTGGGCGCCGTGGTCGTGCGCGACGGCGAGCGGATCGCGGAGGGCTGGCACGCCCAGTACGGCGGGCCCCACGCGGAAGCCGTCGCTCTCGCCGCCGCAGGCGAGCGGGCGCGCGGCGCCACGCTCTACACCACCCTCGAGCCGTGCGCGCACCACGGCAAGACGCCGCCGTGCGCCGCGGCCATCGAGGCGGCGGGCATCGCCCGGGTCGTGTACGGCGCCCGGGACCCGCACCCCGAGGCCGGGGGCGGCGCGGACCGGCTCGCCCGTGCGGGCGTGGAAGTGGTGGGCGGGGTCGAGGCCGACGCGGTCCGGGCACAGAACGCGGCGTTCTTCCACGTCGTCGAGCGGGGCTCGGTCTACGTCGCGCTCAAATACGCGCTCTCCCTGGACGCCCGGCTCGGCGCCGCACCCGGGCGCGCCACGCCGGTGACGGGCGAGGCCGCGCGCGCCGAGACGCACCGGCTGCGTGCCGGATTCGATGCGATCATGGTGGGCAGCCGGACCGCTCTGGTGGATGATCCCCTGCTCACGGTCCGGGGCGACATCGTGCCCCGCGTACCACCCGTCCGGATCGTCCTCGACACGGAGGCACGGCTCCCTCTCGCCAGTCGCCTCGCGGCGACCGCCGCCGAGACACCGACGTGGGTGGTGTGCGCGGAGGACGCGCCCCCGGAACGGCGATCGGCCCTCGAGGCCGCGGGCGTCCGAGTGCTCAGCGCCCCGCGAGGGCCCGGCGGGCTCGCGCTGGACGCGGTCCTCTCCGCCCTGTGGGAGGCGGGCATCCGCTCCGTGCTCTGCGAGGGCGGCGGCACCCTCGGTTCGGCGCTCCTCGCCGAGGACCGGGTGGCGCGGCTGTACCTCTTCTTCGCGCCGAAG
The DNA here is from genome assembly GCA_003242735.1 of bacterium. Taxonomy (NCBI): domain Bacteria; species bacterium. Next base: position 2,917 of record QGVH01000030.1, read on the forward strand.
CTCTACGGCCCGGACGGGCCGCCGGCGTTCACTTCGCCGCTGTCGGCCGCGGCCACCGACGCCTGGGTGCGGACCGACCTCCGGGAGCTCGGGCAGGATGTGCTGCTGGTGCTGGACCGGGCGTGGTGACGCATCAGCCGGCCCCCGTCCCCGGAAACCTCGGCGCCCCACCCAACGCCGCCCCGTGCTCGATCCCTCCCGTCCGTGACCACGGCACGACGAGGGCCCGGGCAGCGCCCCTGTCCGGCGCTCCGACCTCGGCCTAGATTCCGGCCCCGCCGCGGGGCGGAACGGCGCACCCGGCCACGGCGCTTTCCGCGTCCGTCGGGGTAGGACGTACACGGCAGACCGGGGCGAGGTCACGAACCATGTTCACCGGGATCGTCGAGGAAGTCGGACGCGTGCGCCGCGTGGCGCCGCACGGCGGAGGACTCCGCCTCGAGATCGAGGCGGAACGGGTGCTGGAACGCCTGCGCCGCGGCGACTCCATCGCGGTGGACGGCGTCTGCCAGACCGTCGTGGACATCGACGCCGCCGGCTTCGCCGTCATCGCCGTCGCGCCCACGCTCGCCGTGACGACCCTCGGGTCGTTCGGGCCTGGGCGCCGCGTCAACCTCGAGCGGGCGCTGGCGCTCGGCGACCGCCTCGGCGGCCACATCGTCCAGGGCCACGTGGACGGGCTCGGCACGGTCCTCGCCCTCGAGCCGAAGGGCGAGCACGTGATCCTCGACGTCCGTCTACCGGACGCCGTCGCGGAGGTCTCCGTGCCGCGCGGCTCGATCTGCGTCAACGGCGTGAGCCTCACGATCCAGGAGCTGCCGGCCCCGGACGTGGCACGCATCGCCCTCGTCCCCTATACCTGGGACCACACGGCGCTCCGCGACCTCCGGCCGGGAGACGCCGTGAACCTCGAGGGCGACATGATCGGCAAGTTCGTCGTGCACTACCTCTCGCGTACCGCCCGGGCCGGCGCCGCGTAGCGCCGCGCCGCCGCTCCGGGGGGGAGGAAGACATGCCGTTCGATTCGGTCGAAGACGCGATCCGGGACATCCGGGAAGGGCGCATGGTCATCGTCGCCGACGACGAGGACCGCGAGAACGAGGGCGACCTCGTCTGCGCCGCCGCCAAGATCACGCCCGAGATCGTCAACTTCATGGCCACGCACGGCCGCGGCCTCATCTGCGTCGCGCTGACCCCCGAGCGCGCGGACGCGCTCGACCTGCCGCTCATGGTCGAGAACAACACCGACCCCAACGGCACCGCGTTCACCGTCACGGTGGACGGCCATTCGCGCTTCGGCATCACCACCGGGATCAGCGCGCACGACCGCGCCCGGACGATCCAGCTCCTCGCGGACGAGAACACCCGGCCGTCCGACCTCCGGCGGCCCGGCCACGTGATGCCGCTGCGCGCCGTGCCGGGCGGCGTGCTCCGCCGTGTCGGCCAGACGGAAGCGTCCGTGGATCTGGCCCGGCTGGCGGGCCTGCCGCCGGTGGGGGTCATCTGCGAGATCCTCAACCCGGACGGCACCATGGCCCGGCGGCCGCAGCTCGAGGAGTTCGCCAAGAAGCACGGGCTCAAGTTCATCACGGTCGCCCAGCTCGTCGCATACCGGCTCCGGCACGAGCGCCTGGTCCGCCGCGTGGCCGAGGCCTCGCTGCCCACGCCGTTCGGGGAGTTCCGGCTGATCGCGTACGAGAGCCAGGTGGACAACCGCGAGCACGTCGCCCTCGTCAGGGGCGACATCGCCGGCAAGAAGAACGTGCTCGTCCGCATGCACTCCGAGTGTCTCACGGGCGACGTCTTCCACTCGCTCCGTTGCGACTGTGGCGAGCAGCTCCACGCGGCGATGCGCCGCATTCAGGAGGTCGGCGAGGGCGCGGTGGTCTACCTGCGGCAGGAGGGGCGGGGCATCGGACTCGGCAACAAGATCAAGGCCTACGCGCTCCAGGATCAGGGTCAGGACACCGTCGAGGCCAACGAGTCGCTCGGCTTCAAGCCGGATCTCCGCGATTACGGCATCGGCGCCCAGATCCTGCTCGACCTGGGCCTCTCCTCGATCCGGTTGCTCACGAACAACCCGCGCAAGATCGTCGGGCTCGAGGGCTACGGCCTGCGGATCGCGGGACGTGAGCCCATCCAGGTCGCGCCGACGCCGTACAACCGTCGGTATCTCGAAACCAAGCGGAGCAAGCTCGGCCACCTGCTCATGGAAACCCCCACCCCGGACGTGGAACATGAGCCAGCGCGCTGAGGCCGGACGCCCGGCCGAACTGCGCGGCCGGCTCGACGGCAGCACGGGACGGTTCGCCATCGTCGCGAGCCGGTTCAACGAAATGGTCACCGAGCGCCTCGTGGAAGGCGCACGCGCCGCGCTACTTCAGCACGAGGTCCCCGAGACCGCCATCGACGTCATCACGGTCCCGGGAACCTGGGAATTGCCGCAGGCGGCCGAGCGCGTGGCCCGGACCGGCCGCTACGCGGCGATCATCGCCATCGGCTGCGTGATCCGTGGCGAGACGCCACACTTCGATTTCATTGCCGCCGAGGCCGCCCGCGGCCTTGGCGCCACCGCTCGGGCGACCGGCGTCCCCATCACGTTCGGCGTGCTCACCACCGACACCGCCGAGCAGGCCCTGGCCCGCGCCGGCGGCGCCAAGGGCAACAAGGGCTGGGAGGCCGCGCTCGCGGCCCTCGAAATGGCGGACCTCTTCCGGCGCCTGGAGGGAGCTGGTGAGGGAACGTAGCCGCGCCCGTGCCTGGGCCGTTCAGGTGCTCTACGCCTGGGAAATGCGCGCGCCGGGCGCCACGCCGTTGGACGTCCTCGGGGACTTCAGCCGCGAGCGCAGGATCGCCCCCGCCAGCCGCGGGTACCTCGAACGCATCCTCCGGATCGTGGCCGAACACAAGGACACGATCGACGCCGCGCTGCAGGCCGCGCTGACCAACTGGCGGCTCGATCGCCTCGCCGCCATCGACCGCAACATCCTGCGGGTCGCGGCCGCGGAGATCCTGTACGTTGACGAGGTGCCGTCCCCGGTCTCCATCCAAGAGGCCATCGTCCTCGCTGAGAAATACGGGACCGTGGACAGCCCGCGCTTCGTCAACGGCGTGCTCGACGCGCTGATGCGACAGCACCGGCCGCACGAGCGGCGGCCCCGCGACGGAGGGCGGTCCTGAAGGTCCTCGTCATGAACTGGCAGGACCGGCTGAACCCCCGCGCGGGGGGCGCCGAGACCCACCTGCACGAGGTCTTCGGCCGGCTCGCGGCGTGGGGCCACCAGGTGACGCTGCTCGTTTCCGGCTGGCCTGGCGCCCCGCAGCGCGAGGTCGTGGACGGGATGGACGTGCACCGCACGGGCGGGCGCCATACATTCAGTCTGGCGGCACCGGCCTATTACCGCCGCCACCTCCGGGACCTCGAGTTCGACGTCATGGTCGAGGACCTGAACAAGGTCCCTCTGTTCACGCCGCTCTGGGGGCGTCACCCGCTCGTGCTGCTGGTGCACCACCTGTTCGGCGCCACGGCCTTCGCGGAGGCCTCCGTGCCGTTCGCCGCCGCCACCTGGCTGCTCGAGCGGCCGCTCGGGCTCCTCTACCGCCGCGTCCCGGCTCAGGCCGTCTCCCGCAGCACCGCGGAGGACCTGGCCCGGCGCGGGCTCGATCCGGACCGGATCCGCGTGATCCCCAACGGCGTGGACCTCGAGTTCTACCGGCCGGATCCCTCCGTCCCTCGCTTCGACCGGCCCACGATCCTCTATCTCGGGCGGCTCAAGCGCTACAAGCGCGTGGACCTGGTGCTGCGCGCCGCGGCGAAGCTCCGCGACGAAGGCGTCGAGGCCCGCGTCATCATCGCCGGCCAGGGCGACCACGCGCCGGCACTCGCGCGGCTCCGCGACCGGCTCGGCCTCGCCGACCTCGTCGAAATGCCGGGGTTCGTCTCCGAGGAGACGAAGCGAGAGCTCTTCCGCCGCGCATGGGTGCACGTGCTCACCTCGCCCAAGGAGGGTTGGGGGATCACGAACCTCGAGGCCGCAGCGTGCGGGACGCCCACGGTCGCCAGCGATTCCCCGGGCCTGCGCGACTCCGTGGCACACGGCGAATCGGGCTTCCTGGTGCCGCACGGAGACGTGGATGCCCTGGCCGCCACGCTGCGCCGCCTCCTCGTGGACGCCGCGCTGCGGGAGCGGATCGGCAGGAGCGCGCGGGCGTTCGCGGAACGCTTCAGTTGGGATCGGGCGGCGCGGGAGACGGAGGCGCATCTGCTGGAAATCGCGGAGCGGGCCGCATGACCTCCAGAGCTGGCTCGACCCGTCAACGACCACGCACGCCGGGAGGGCGTATGATCATCAACATCTCCGCCCGTCACTGCAGGGTCGCCGACTCCATCCGCCGCCGCGCCGAGGACCGGCTCCGCAAGATGGTCCGCTTCGAGCCGCGCATCGATTCCGCCGACGTCGTCTTCGAGCACGACCACGGCTTCTACGCCGTGGAGGTCCGCGCCTTCGTCACCGGTCGCTCGACGGTGGTCGCGCACGCGGCCGCCGCCGACGCCCGCGCCGCGCTGGATCAGGTCCTGTCCAGGCTGGGTACGCGACTCCGGCGGCAGCACGATCGTAGCCGTGAGCACTCCGTCGGGACCCCGAAATCCGAGGACTCGTTCCAGAAAGGCATCGTGGCAAGGTGAAGGGGCTGTCTGTCCGTGAATTCTTCCAGCAGCGCCAGGAGAGCCTCTCGCTCGAGCTGCTGACTGGCGACGCCGGGCTCGATCGCATCATCGAGGAACCGAACCTGTCCAGCCCCGGTCTCGTCCTCGCCGGCTACGCCGACCGCCTGCCCCACGGCAGGATCCAGGTCCTCGGCGAGACCGAGGTCGCGTTCCTCGCGTCCCTGCCACCCGATCGTCTCCGCGCGACGCTCGACTCCTTCTTCGGCCTCGACATCCCGGCCGTGATCGTCTCGAAGGGGCTCGACGTTCCGGCCGCAATGGTCGAGGCCGCACGAACGCACCACGTCCCGCTCCTCCGCTCCACCCTCAAGACGGGTGAGCTGTACCGCCGGACGCAGTCCTATCTCGAGGAGTTTTTCGCGCCGTCCACGACCGTGCACGGCTCGCTGGCCGACGTGTACGGGGTGGGCCTGCTGTTCGTCGGCCGGAGCGGGATCGGCAAGAGCGAGTGCGTGCTGGACCTGGTCGAGCGCGGCCACCGCCTCGTCGCGGATGATGTCGTCCACATCACGCGCCGCGGCAACGACATCCTCATCGGGCGGGGCCACGAGCTCCAGCGGCACCACATGGAGATCCGTGGGATCGGGATCATTGACATCCCGGCCCTCTTCGGGATCCGGGCGATCCGGCAGCAGAAGCGCATCGAGGTCGTGGTCCAGCTCGAGGATTGGAACGACCGCACGTACTACGACCGCACCGGGCTCATTGCCGAAGAGGTGGAGATCCTCGGGGTCAAGGTGCCCAAGGTCGTCATCCCGTTGAACCCCGGCAAGAACATCACCGTCATTTGCGAGGTGGTCGCGATGAACCACCTACTCAAGTACACCGGCGTGCATTCCGCCGCGCTGTTCAACCAGCGCCTCCAGGAGGCGATGCGCCCCGTACGGGAGTACCTGCGGGAAGACTATGAGTGAGCCGCAGCCGCCCATCGGCATCGTGATTGCACACGGCACGCTCGCCGAGGGCCTCGTGGATGCCGTGCGCCAGATCTCCGGCATCGAGCCGGGGGTACTCATCCCCCTGAGCAACAGGGGGCTCTCGCCCGACGCGGTCGTCGAAGCGGTCGAGCACGCCGCGGCCGGCCGCCCCGTCGTCGTCTTCACGGACATGCTCGGCGGGAGCTGCACCTACGCGGCGCGCCGGTTCGCCCACGCGCGGCCGGACATCATCGTGGTCGGAGGCGTGAACCTCCCGATGCTCCTGGACTTCGTGTTGCACCGCGAGCTGCCGCCGGCCGAGCTGCTCGAGCGTCTGTTGACCCGCGGCCGCCCTTCGGTGTGCTACGCGCCCGGCGCTGTCGAACGGCGCGAGGCCACCGGCGGCTGACCGGCCCGAGTGGGGCCGGCCCCTCGCGATCCGGAGGCGAGTAGGCATGCCGATCGTTCTGTTGCGGGTGGACGAGCGATTGATCCACGGTCAGGTGACCGTGGGCTGGGGCACGCACCTGCATCCGGACCGCATCGTCGTCGTGGACGATGAGCTCGCCCACTCGCCGTGGGAGCAAGAGCTGTACGGCCTCGGTCTGCCGCCGACCATCGAGACGGCGTTCGAGGACGTCGCCACCGCGCGCACCCACATCGCCGACTGGCGCGCCGCCCCCGCACGCACCATCGTGCTCACGCGGGACATCGCCACCATGCGGCGCCTGGCCGAGGGTGGGATGCTCCGGGGGGACGAGGTCAACATCGGCGGCATCCATTACGCCCCCGGGCGGGATGCCGTCTTGCCCTACGTCTACCTGAGCGAAGAAGAGCGCCGCGAGCTCGGCCGCCTGGCGGAGGAGGGCGTGGACATCACGGCGCGCGACCTGCCGGGGTCCAGGAAGGTCGAGCTGCAGGAGCTCCTCGGGGGGAAGCACCGGCGACAATGAACTTCGTTCCTGTCGCGCTCTGGGGCGGGGTGGTCGGACTCGATGCCGCCTCGTTCCCCCAGATCATGGTTTCGCGACCGCTGGTCGCGGCGACGGTGACCGGCCTGCTGGCTGGTCGGCCGGTGGACGGCTTCATCCTCGGAGTGATCCTGGAGGCGTTCGCGCTCCTCGTCCTGCCGGTGGGCGCGGCGCGGTACCCCGAGGCGGGGACCGGGGCGGTCGCCGCCACCGGCGCCTATCTCTTCGCCGCGCCGCCGGAGCCGGACGCCGCTCTACTGCTCGGGGCCGTCGCGTTCGCCCTCGCCTGGGAGCGCGTCGGCGGCTTGTCGGTCCATGCCCAGCGTCGCCTCAACGAGCGGCTCGTCGCCGGCTGGAACGCGAGCCGGCGCCGGGCCGACCTCGAGCTCGAGCGTCGGCACCTCTCCGCCATGGCGCTCGACTACCTGCGCGGTGCGGCCGTCTCCGCCTCCGGGGCGTGGCTCGGCGCAGGGGCGCTCCGCTGGCTCGCCCCCCGATGGGATCTCGACGCCGTCGCGCCCATCGGCGTCCTGGTCATCGCCACGGCCGCGGTCATCGGCGCAGTGCTCCAGCTCTTCGGTGGCTGGGCCGAACGGCGGCTGGCTTTCCTGCTCGGACTCCTATGCGGGCTCACGCTCCTGCTGTTCCGTTGAGCAGGCCCTCGCGCCTGGTGTCCGCTGCGGTCTTCCTGCGGTCGTTCGCGATCCAGGGATCGTGGAACTACCGCACGCTCATCGGCACCGGCTTCGCGTTCGCGCTGCTGCCGCTGCTCCGCTCCCGCTACCGCGGCGATCCGGCCACGCTCCGCGAGTCGCTCGAGCGGCACGCGGCGCTCTTCAACAGCCATCCGTACCTCGCGCCCATCGCCCTGGGCGCGGTCGCACAGCTCGAGGCGGATGGCGCGGATCCCGTGCTGGTGGACCGCTTCAAGGCCGCCGTGCGCGGGTCCCTGGGCAGCCTCGGCGATCGCCTGGTGTGGGCGGGGCTCCGGCCCGTCTGCGTCTTGTTCGCCCTCACGCTCGCGTCCGTCGGCGCGCCGTGGTGGGTCCCCGTCGCGGTGTTCCTCATCGCCTACAACGCAGGCCACCTGTTCCTGCGCACGTGGAGTTACCGGCTCGGGCTCCGCCGGGGCAAGGAGGTCGGCGAGAGACTGCGCCACTCCTTCCTGGGCCCTGCCCAGCGCATCCTCACCGTCTGCGGCGCGTTCCTCACGGGGCTGCTCCTGCCTCTCGCGGTCGCTGGCGGCGCGCTGCGCGGGCTGGGCCCGCTCGCGGAGCGACCGCTGCCCTTGCCGTGGATCGTCGCGGCCGCCGCAGCCGCCTTCCTGGGCCTCCGCTTCGGCAGCGCTGTCCGGTTGCCGGTCTTCCTCGCACTCGTCGCGTTTGCAATCCTCGGTACGGTTCTGAGAGGCGTCACATGAGCTCATCCGCGGTCGATCATGAGCGCACGGTTGCCATCCGGAACCAGTACGGCCTGCATGCCAGGCCGGCTGCGGAGTTCGTCAAGCTCGCCTCGCGGTTCCGTTCCGACGTGTGGGTCCGCAAGGGCGACCTCGAGGTCAACGGCAAGAGCATCATGGGCGTGATGATGCTGGCCGCCGAATGCGGCAGTCAGATCACCATCAGGGCGAGCGGCGAGGACGCACAGGATGCGGTCGAGCAGCTCGTCAAACTCGTGGAGAACGGATTCGGGGAGGAGTGAGGTCTTGAGGCACGTCCGCGACGGGATCCCGGCCTCGCCCGGCATTGTCATCGGGCCCGCCTACGTGCTGCACTGGGAGGTGCCGCGCGTGCCGCGGGCAACGATCCCCGAGGCGGACATCGAGGCCGAGATCGAGCGGTTCCACGCCGCCCGGGAATGGGCCAAGGCTCGGATCCGCGCCCTCCGGGAGGATGTGGCGGAGCGCCTGGGACCGGTCGAAGCCCAGATCTTCGACCCGCAGATCATGATGCTGGACGACCTCGACCTGATCGAGCCCACGATCGCCTACATCCGGGAGAACCGCTTCTCCGCGGCGCGCGCCTTCGAACTCCGGATGCTCGAGTTCCAGTCGGCCTGGCGGCGCAGCGGCCATCCCCTGGTGGTCGAACGGCTGAACGACCTGCTCGACGTCCAGTTCTGGGTCACCCACTACCTGCTCGGCCTGCCCGAGCCCGACTTCTCGCTGTCCGGCCTCGAGCAGCCGGTGGTGCTGGTGGCGCGCGACATGACGCCGACGTTCACCGTGAAGCTCGATCGGCGCAAGGTGCTGGGCATCGCCACCGACGCAGGCAGCCGGACCTCCCATTCGGCCATCCTCGCCCGTTCGCTCGGGCTGCCGGCCGTCGTCAGCCTCGGCGACATCTCCAGCATCGTGGAGGACGGCCAGGAGGTCGTGCTGGACGGGAGGGCAGGGCGCGTCATCGTCGAGCCCACGGAGTTCGAGAAGAGCGTCTACCGGGAGCGCGACATCCGGGTGCGCGAGTGGGAGCAGGAGCTGGTCCTCCTCGCGCACCTCGAAGCCGTCACCCCGGACCGCCAGCCCGTGTTGCTGCGCGCCAACATCGACCTGCCCGCCGAGGCCGAGACCGCCCGCACCCACGGCGCGATGGGCATCGGCCTCTTCCGCACCGAGTTCCTGGTCGTCGGCCGCAGCACGGAGCCCGAGGAGGAGGAGCAGTACCAGGCGTACAGGAAGATCGCGGAGGCGTTCCCGCACCAGGCCGTGTACATCCGTACGTTCGACCTGGGGGGAGACAAGTTCCCGCTCTTCCTCCAGATGCCGTCCGAGGAGAACCCGTTCCTCGGCTGGCGCGCGATCCGGCTCTGCCTCGACCTGGAGGACTTCTTCCGCAAGCAGCTCCGGGCACTGCTGCGGGCCACGGCGCACGGGGACGTCCGGATCATGCTCCCGCTCGTCAACGAAATCGAGGAAGTCGAGCGCACGCGCCGCCTGCTCGAGGAGGAGGAGGACCGGCTCCGCAAGGCCGGGATCCCGTTCAACCCCGGCTACAAGCTCGGGATCATGATCGAGACCCCAGCGGCGGCCCTGAGCGCGGCGGAGTTGGCCCGATACGCGGATTTCTTCTCCATCGGGACGAACGACCTGGTCCAGTACACCCTGGCCGTGGACCGCGGCAACGCGCGCATCGCACGGCTGTACAGGCCGTTCCACCCCGCCGTGCTGGAGCTGCTGCGCCGTACCGCCGAGGCCGGCCGCGCCGCGGGCATCGAGGTCAGCGTGTGTGGCGAGCTGGCGGCCAACCCTCTCGGCGTCTTCCTGCTCCTGGGCCTCGGCATCACGGCCCTGAGCGTGAGCCCCGCGTCGCTGCCCGAGGTCAAGAAGATCATCCGCACGGTGCCCGCCGCGGCCGCCCGCGCTGCGGCGGCGGAGGCGCTCACCCGCTCCACCCCGGATGAGGTCGAGGAGGTGCTGTCCACCGAGATCTCCCGCTGGCTGGACCTCTCGCTGTTCTCCGGGCGCTGGAACTTGTCGCCCCGTCCGTGACGCGCTACTTTTCCGCCGCGACCCTCGCGCCCACAGGAGCGCCGGTTGAGCCGCCATCTCTTCACTTCCGAGTCGGTTACGGAAGGCCACCCGGACAAGATCGCCGACCAGATCAGTGACGCGGTCCTGGACGCGGTCCTCGAGCAAGACCCCGCGGCGCGCGTCGCCTGCGAGGTGCTCGTCACCACGGGCCTCGTCCTCGTCGCCGGCGAGATGACCACGTCCGCGTACGTGGACATCCCGGCGATCGCCCGCGGGACGATCTGCTCCGTCGGCTACACCGATTCCAGCTACGGCATCGATGGCGAGAGCTGCGGCGTGCTGGTTGCCATCGGCCAGCAGTCCCCGGACATCGCCCTCGGGGTGGACACCGGCGGCGCGGGGGACCAGGGGATGATGTTCGGTTACGCGTCGGACGAGACGCCCGAGCTCATGCCCGCGCCCATCATGCTCGCCCACCGCATCACCCGTCGGCTCGCCACGCTGCGCAAGGACGGCCGCCTGCCCTGGCTCAGGCCGGACGGCAAGGCGCAGGTCACCCTCGAGTACGAAGACGGGAGGCCCGTCCGGGTGCACACCGTCGTCGTCAGCGCGCAACACTCACCGGACGTGTCCCACGCCGAGCTCCGCGCGGAGATCATCGAGCGCGTCATCACGCCGGTGATGCCGGAACAGTGGTTCGACCCGGAGCAGACCCGCATCCACATCAACCCCACCGGGCGGTTCGTCATCGGCGGACCCCACGGGGACGCCGGGCTGACCGGACGCAAGATCATCGTGGACACCTACGGTGGAATGGCGCGGCACGGCGGGGGCGCGTTCAGCGGGAAGGACGCATCGAAGGTGGACCGGTCGGGCGCGTACGCGGCGCGCTGGGCGGCGAAGAACGTCGTCGCCGCAGGGCTGGCGCGCCGCTGCGAGATCCAGCTCGCCTACGCCATCGGCGTGCCGGAACCCGTGTCCATCCACGTGGATACCTTCGGGACCTCCCGGGTACCACCGGAGCGGATCGAGGCCGCCGTCCGGGAGGTCTTCGACTTCCGGCCGGCGGCGATCATCCAGGCGCTCGGGCTGTGGCGGCCCGTGTTCCGGCCCACCGCCACGTACGGACATTTCGGTCGGGAGTCCTACACCGAGCCCACCGCCGACGGGGAGCTCGTGTTCTTCGCATGGGAGCGGACCGACCGGGTCGAGGACCTCAGAACGGCCGCAGGCCTTTGATGACGAAGGAGAACGAATGACCACCGGCACCGACGTCCAGCACGACGTGCGCGATCTCTCGCTCGCCGACAAGGGCCGCCTCCGCACCGAATGGGCGGAGCGGCAGATGCCCGTCCTGCGCCAGATCCGCGAGCGTTTCAGCCGCGAGAAGCCGCTCGCAGGCCTGCGGCTCTCCGCGTGCCTGCACGTCACCACCGAGACGGCGAACCTGGTCATCGCGCTCAAGGCCGGGGGGGCGGACGTCGCCCTGTGCGCATCCAATCCGCTTTCCACCCAGGACGACGTCGCCGCGCACCTCGTGCGCGACCACGGCATCGCCGTCTTCGCCATCCGGGGCGAGGACCACGACACGTACTACGACCACATCCGCGCCGCGCTCGCCCACCGTCCGTCCATCACCATGGATGACGGAGCGGACCTGGTCGGCTCGCTGCACATGATCGCGCTCGAGCGGTGGGACGAGCTCGCCGCGCCGATCCGCCGCTGGGCCCAGGAGCTCACCCCGGAGGCGCGCCAGGAGCTGGTCCGGGGGGTGGTCGGCTCCACGGAGGAGACCACGACGGGCGTGATCCGGCTCCGAGCCATGGCCAAGGACGGCGTCCTCCAGTTCCCGGTGATCGCCGTCAACGACTCGTACACCAAGCACCTCTTCGACAACCGCTACGGCACGGGGCAGAGTACGCTGGACGGTATCCTCCGCGCCACCAACGTCTTGCTGGCGGGATCCGTCGTCGTCGTGGCGGGGTACGGATGGTGCGGTCGTGGGTTCGCCGCCCGGGCCCGGGGCGCGGGCGCCAACGTGATCGTGACCGAGGTCGACCCGATCCGCGCGCTGGAGGCCGCCATGGATGGCTTCCGGGTCCTCCCCATGGAGCGCGCCGCCGCCGAGGGCGACATCTTCGTCACGCTCACCGGCGACTACCACGTGATTCGCGAAGAGCACTTCCGCGCCATGAAGGATGGCGCCATCGTCGCCAACTCGGGGCACTTCAACGTCGAGATCGACCTGGACGCGCTCGGCCGCATGGCGGACGCGCCGCCCCGCGTGGTCCGCGAGTTCGTCGAGGAGTACCGCATCGGCGGCAAGCGCATCTACGTGTTGGGCGAGGGGCGGCTGATCAACCTGGCGGCGGCGGAAGGGCACCCGGCGTCGGTGATGGACATGAGTTTCGCGAACCAGGCGCTCGCGGCCGAGTTCCTGGCATCCCACGCCGCCGGGTTGACCCGCGACGTGCACCGCGTACCCGAGGCCATCGACCGCGAGATCGCTCGGCTCAAGCTCGCGGCCATGGGCATCGAGATCGATCGCTTGACCCCAGAGCAGGAACGCTATCTGGCGTCCTGGGAAATGGGGACGTAACGGCCCCCTGATTCGGCGCAGGGGCGGAGGCTCGTATGGTCGAAGTCAAAGTTCAGAGCCTGGGGCTGGACCGCGCGACCAACACACCGGTCGTGATCCTTCAAGAGAAGGACGGGAAGCGCGTCCTGCCCATCTGGATCGGGCCGAGCGAGGCCAGCGCGATCGCGATGGAGCTGGCCGGGATGAAATTCTCCCGGCCGCTCACCCACGACCTCCTCGTCTCCGTGGTCATCGGGTTGGGCGGCGCGCTCAAGCGGGTGCTCATCACGAAGGTGGTGGACAACACCTATTACGCGGAGCTCATCCTCCAGCGCGGCGGCGAGCTCATCAGCGTGGACGCCCGGCCCTCGGACTCGATCGCCCTGGCCCTGCGCATGGCGGCCTCGATCTACACCAGCGACGACCTGCTCGAGAACGCGTCCATCGAGATCTCGGGGCCGCAGGCCGCGTTCGCCGCAGACGGCGAGGACAGGGGGCCGACCGGGCTCCGGGCCGAGGAGCTCAAGGAGTACCTGCGTCGCCTGAACCCCGAGGACTTCGGCCGGTTCACGCCGTGAGGCCCCTGCATGCGTGGGTGGCGGCCGCATTGCTCGTCGGGAGCGCGGGCGGTGCGGCCGCGACCGTTCAGGATCCCGCTCTCCACGGCCGCGTGGTCGGCGCCGACGGTCAGCCGGTCGCCGGCATCGAGGTGGCGCTCCACCAAGTCGTGGCGGGACGAGGCGGCGCCACGGTCGCGAGAGACACGACAGACGCCGACGGGACCTTCGTGCTCGCACTGCCCGCCGCGGACCAGAGCGCCATCCTGTTTGCCGCCACGCGGGTGAACGGGCGCCTCTACGTGGGCGAATTCTTTCGCGGCACGGACGCGCCGCCGCAATACGACATCATCGCGGCCGGGCCGGGTATGCAACTCCCTGCGGGCCCCGGCGCGCTGCAGCCGGGAGCGGCGCCGCCCGCGCCGCCGCGCTGGCCGCTTGCCGCCGGCGTCGCGCTCCTGCTCGGCGGCGGACTCGCGCTGTTCGTTCGCGCGACGGGCCGGCCGGTCCCGGTCGCCCGGCGCCGGTTGCTGCTCGAGATCGCGAAACTCGACGAGCAGCACGCCGCGCACGGCGGAGACCCGGGTCGGGAGGAGCGCGAGCGTTACCTGCAGCGCCGCTCCCATCTCTACGAACGGCTGCGTTCGGTCGCGGACCGGGCGACCTGACGGGCCCGTGTGCACGGAGCGTCCGGTGCTCCCATGCCGCTGATCCGCGTCGAGGCGATCGTTCTCCAGAGCTTCCCGTACAGCGAGACCAGCAAGATCCTGCGCCTGGCCACGCGCACCCACGGCGTGCGCTCCGCCATCGCCCGGGGCGCCCTCCGGCCACGCAGCCGCTTCGGCGGCATCCTCGAGCCGTTCACCGAGGGAATCGCGACGCTGTACGTCAAGGAGGGGCGCGACCTGCACACGCTCTCGTCGTTCGACCTCACGCGGACACGTCAGGAGCTCGGCGCCGACCTCCGCCGCTTCGGCGGCGCATCGCTGATCGCCGAGCTGGTGCTCCGCGCCGGGAGCGAGGAGGCGGACCCGGCGCTGTTCGAGCAGATCCGCGGCGCGTTCACCCGCATCGCGCAGGCGCCGGCAGAGCAGCTCGACGGCGTGCTGCTTGCCGAGACGTGGGCGCTCGTGGGCCGGCTCGGGTTCACTCCCTTGGTCGACGCCTGCGCCGCGTGCGGGCGCCCGCTTTCCGAGGACGAGGACGCGTTCTTCGATTACGACGCCGGCGGCGTCGTCTGCCCCCACTGCACGCGGCCCGAACCCGTCCGTGGCTCCGGTCGCATCATCCCAGCGGCGGCGCGGCGGGTGCTCCGCAGTCTCACGCGAGGCAGGGCCGTCTACGTCGAGCGGCCCGCCGCGCACTGGGCGCTGCTGCAACGGTTCGTCGCGCGCCACCTCGCCGAGGGCGCGACGCTCCGCTCGTTCCCCTTCCTGGTCAACGCGCTGGAGCGACGCTGATGCCGCACCTCGTCCTCGGCACGGCCGGCCACATCGACCACGGCAAGACCGCCCTCGTCCGGGCGCTCACCGGCGTCGACACCGACCGCCTGGCGGAGGAGAAGCGCCGCGGCATCACCATCGACCTCGGCTTCGCCAACCTCCGCCTGCCGGACGGACAGGAGCTCGCCGTCGTCGACGTCCCCGGCCACGAGGCGTTCATCCGCAACATGCTCGCGGGGGCCACCGGCATCGACATCGTGCTCCTCGTCATCGCCGCCGACGAGGGCGTCATGCCCCAGACCCGCGAGCACCTCGCGATCGTGGACCTCCTCGGCGTCCGTTGCGGCGTCGTCGCCATCACCAAGGTGGATCTCGTCGAGCGCGAGTGGCTGGACCTCGTCATGGAGGATGTGCGCGCCGCCCTCGCCGACACGCCGTTCGCCGACGCTCCGCTCGTTCCGGTCTCCGCGCGCACGGGCGAAGGCCTCGACGCCCTCGTCGCCGCGATCGCCGACGCCGCCCGGGCCACCGCCGAACGCGATCACGACGACCTCTTCCGCCTCCCCATCGACCGCGTCTTCACCATCCGCGGCACGGGGACGGTCGTCACGGGCACCGTCTGGAGCGGCCGCCTCCGGGTCGGCGCCGCCGTCCGCGTTCTGCCCCAGGACCTCCACGCCCGCGTCCGCGGCGCCCAGGTCCACGGCCGCGACGCCCCCTGCGTTTCCGCCGGCCAGCGCGCCGCCCTGGCCCTCGCCGGCGTCGAACGGGACCAGCTCGGCCGCGGCGACGTCATCGTGGCCGACGAGGCGTGGGCCGCCACGACGCGGCTGACCGCCCTCGTCCGCGTCTTGCCCGCCAGCCCGTGGCCGCTCCGCACACGGCAGCGCGTCCGCTTCCACCTCGGGACCGCAGAGATCATGGGCCGTGTGCGCCCCCTCGACGCACCCGAGATCCCTCCCGGCCAGACGGGGTGGGCCCAGCTCCGGCTCGAGGGCCCGGTCGTCGCGCGCGCCGGCGACCGGTTCGTCCTGCGGTCGTACTCGCCCGTCACCACGATCGCCGGAGGCGTGGTCGTCGAACCGGTCGCGCCCGCCCGGCGGCGCCGCACGCCCGACGAGCGCGCCGCCTTGGAAGCGATCATCACCGCCCCACCCGAGGCCGCCATCGCCGCCCGCGTCCGCCTGGCCGGCTGGGCCGGCGTCTCACCAGCCAGGCTCCCGATCGAGACCCCGGTCCCCTCGGCCCGGGTCGAGGCGCTCCTCCGCGAGCGGAACGTGCCCGGCGTCGCCCCCGCCGCCGGAAGACTCTTCGCCGCCCCCGTCCTCGCCCAGGCCCGTGAGACCATCCTCCGGACCGTCGCCGAACACCACGACCGGGAGCCGCTCCGACCGGGCATCGACCGCGAGGAGCTCCGCCGCGCGCTCCCGCCTTATGCCGCACCCGGGCTCGCCGACCACGTCATCGCCGCGGCCCTCGACGACGGCACCCTCCGCTCCGACGAGGGCCTCATCGCCCTCGCCTCGTTCCGGCCCACCCTCACGCCCGACCAGCAACGCGCCCGGGACGCCGTCCTGGACCTCCTCGAGCGCGCGGGCCTCACCCCGCCGCTCCTCGACGAGTGGCCCGCCGACCTCCGGTCCCGGCCCGACCTCCGGGCGCTCCTCAAGGCGATGGAACGTGCGCGACAGATCGTCGCGCTGGGGCCCGAGCTGTACATGGCTCCGTCCGCCCTCGAGGCCGCGGCCCTGGCGGTCCGCCGCGCGCTGGCTGGGCGCGGCCCCCTCGGTCCCGCGGAATTCAAAGAGTCTATTCCTGTTTCTCGCAAATACCTGATCCCGATCTTGGAATACTTTGACCGCATCGGCGTGACGCAGCGGGTGGGGGACGGCCGACTGGTGCGGCCCGGCTGAGTGACGGTGCGGTTCTTGCCCACCAACCTCGCGGCACGGCCACGCTTGACCGGCCCGAGAACGGGCCCCTATCCTCGGCCTCGTGGGCGGGGGGCCGCGCGCCGTCCACGACCCTCGGCCAAACGGGAGGGCGATCGCGAACTCAGCTACGGCACAGCAGGATCGTCCGGAGGTGACCCATGAGACGCGGGAGCCGCGTCGGCGTCATCCTCCTCCTCACGCTCGGTGTGCTCGCCGTGCCGCTGAAGGCCCAAGGCAGTTCCGGAGAGAAAGAGCCGCCAGGCCGGGAGTCGGGATTCCGTTTGGGGCAGAATTACCCCAACCCGTTCGATCCAGAGACGAGGATCCCGTTCGAGCTTTCGCCGAAGTATTTCGAGAACGGGCAGAAGCCGGTCGTCACGATCAAGATCTACAACATCCTCCAGCAGTTGGTCGCGATTCCGGTCGCGCTCAACCATCCGGAGGGCAGCGGGGTCAAGGTGGACCGCCTGGTGTACCACTCGCCGGGTCCCGCCGAGGCGTATTGGGACGGGCGAGACCGGAACGGAAACAAGGTCCCCTCGGGCGTTTACATCCTCCAGATGGACGTGAACGGGGAGAAGCGGACGATACGGATGCACGTCGCCAGGTAGGCCCGGTCCGGTTGGGTCCCACGGCCCGAGAGGAGAACGAAAAGCGCCGGATCCTCCAGGAACCCGGCGCTCTTCGTTCGTCCCGACCGCACGGCGTGCTCACCCGACGCCGTACAGGATGCGTCCGCAGTGGTCGCACGACCGGATCGCGTCGTTGCGCTGGATCTCGTGGACGACCGCGGTCGGAATGGACATGAAGCAGCCGTAGCAGGTGCCGTTGATCACGGGGACGACGGCGCGGCCGCGGCCTTCGATTTGCTGATAACGCCGTCGCAGGTTCTCCGGCAGCTCGGCCTCGATCTCCTGGATCTTCTGGTCGAGCTCGGCAAGGGCGCGTTGCAGGTCGATGTGGAACTCCTGGACTTCGACCCGGCTCTCGTCGGTGCCCTCGGCGAGCTCGCGGCGCTGCGATTTCAGGTCCTGCAACTGCAGCAGGATCTCGAGCTGTGGGTGCATCCGTACAACCTCCGCGGGAGCCCGTTATCTGGACTTCTCGGCAATGAGGTCCAGGAACTCTTCCGGTGTCTTGAGTTCCATGAGCCGCTTGGGGACGTCGGGCTCCTTGGCGAACTGGGCGATCTTGCCGAGGACAGGGAGGTACTGGTTGCTGACTTCGAGGGGCGGTGCCACGACGAGGAAGAAGTGGTACACCGGCTGGCCGTCGATCGCCTTGAACTCCACGCCCTCCGGCTTGCGCCCGAACGCCACCCGCAACCGGTTCACCACGAGCGAGCGGCAGTGCGGAATGGCGATCCCCCGGCCGATGCCCGTCGAGCCGAGGTTCTCCCGGCGCTTGAGCATCTTGAACAGGATGCCCTCGCTCTTCTCGTCCAGGCCCAGGAGCTGGATCAGCTCCTTGAGGACGTCGTCCTTGGTCTCGCTCTCCAGATGGAGCTTGACCGCTTCTTTATTGAAGAATTCCCGTAACTCCATTTCTGGCCTCCAATGGCGTCGCTGACGCGACCTTGTCAGATGCAGGCAAACATAAAGGATCTCGCGGCGGGATGTCAAAACGGCGGCGCCGGATCGCATTGATCCTCGCCCCCCGAGGGTCTAGATTTGGCGGTATGGAGCGGAATCGGGACATGTGGACGATGCTCGCCAGCGGCGCCGTGCCGCTGTTCCTCGCCCCTCAGGCGGGGGTGAGCGAGTCGCCGTTCCGGCGACTGTGCCGCCGGTTCGGCGCGGACGTCGTCGTCAGCGAGTTCGTGAGCGCGGAGGGCATCCGCCGGGGCAGCGGGCGGACGCACGAGTACCTGCGCTTCGACGAGGCGGAGCGGCCGATCGGCGTCCAGATCTTCGGGGCGGACCCGAAGGCGATGGCAGAGGCCGCGGCGCTCGTCGCCGACGTCTACCGCCCCGATTTCATCGACATCAACTTCGGCTGCCCGGTCAAGAAGGTCGTTTCCAAGAACGGCGGCTCCGCGTGCCTCAAGGACCTGAACCTGGTCCAGTCCATCATTCGCGCGGTGGACCGGGCCACGCCGCTGCCCACGACCGTGAAGATCCGCAGCGGGTGGAGCGAGGAGCTGCGCAACCCGGTGGAGATCGCCTTGCGTTGTCAGGACGCCGGCGCCCGGGCCCTCACGCTGCACCCGCGTACGCGGACGCAGATGTTCTCCGGCTCGGCGAACTGGGATGAGATCGCGGCGGTCGTGGAGGCGCTGGACATCCCGGTGATCGGCAACGGCGACGTCCGGACCGGTGAAGACGCGCGCCGCATGCGCGAGCACACCGGCTGTGCCGGCATCATGATCGCGCGTGCGTCGCACGGCGCACCGTGGATCTTCGCCCAGGCGCGGGCCGCCCTGGACGGCCGGCCGATCCCTCCGGATCCCGACGTCGTGGAGCGGTTCCGTATCGTGCTCGAGCACGCGCGTCTCGCCATCGAGTTCGAGCGGGACGAGCAACGGGCGATGATCGAGTTCCGCAAGCACCTCGGCTGGTACACGCGCGGCCTGCCGGACGGGCGTGCGTTGCGCCAGCGGCTCTTCGAAGTCCGCACCCTGACCGAGGTCGAGCGGCTGCTCGAGCAGTACCTCGAAGAGGCCCAGGCGGTCGCCGCATGAGGCGCGACCGGCTGCGTCGTCTGCTGGAGGAGGTGGCCGCCGGCCGCCTCGCCCCGGCCGACGCCCTCGAGCGCCTGGCCTGGCTGCCTGTCGAGGAGGTGGGCGAGGGAACGGATGGCGACGGCCCGGTGTTCGCCCGCCTGGACCACCACCGCGCCACCCGCCAGGGCCTCCCCGAGGTGGTGTTCTGCCAGGGCAAGACCCCCGCCCAGGTCGTCGAGATCTGTCGCCGGCTCGCCGCGCGGGGCGATGGCTTCCTGGCCACCCGGGCGGACGCGGAGGCGCGCGCCGCGCTCGCCGCGGCGTTCCCCGAGGCCCGCGTCTCCGAGATCGCCCGCGTCGTACACCTCGCTCCCGACGAGCCCGCGGCGGTCCGCACCCGCGGCCCCGTCCTGGTGGTCAGCGCCGGCACCGGCGACCTGCCCGTCGCCGAGGAGGCCGCCTGGACCGCCGAGGCGTTCGGCAACCCCGTCGAGCGGCTCTACGACGTCGGGGTCGCCGGCCTCCACCGCGTGCTGCGCGCCTCCGACGCCCTCGCCCGCGCCGCCGTCGTCATCGTGGTGGCCGGGATGGAGGGCGCGCTGCCGTCGGTCGTCGGCGGCCTCGTGGCCGCGCCCGTCATCGCCGTCCCCACCAGCGTCGGCTACGGCGCCTCCCTCGGCGGCCTCGCCGCGCTGCTCGCCATGCTCAACAGCTGCGCCGCCGGCATCGTCGTCGTGAACATCGACAACGGCTTCGGCGCCGCCGTCGCCGCCACCCGGATCAACCGGCTGGACGCCCCGGAGGCCGCCCCAGGCCGTTGACCCCGGCCCCCTCTTTGCCTAACTTTATCCTTGACCGGGGCCGACCTGGATTCGACGCGTTTAGTGAAGTCGGCGCCGCGTGCCGGGGACCCGCAACCCCGTGACAAGCGGGAAAACAAACAAGTGCCAACTCTCAACTGGCGCTGGCTGCGTAACTGAGTTTACGCAACCCGTCTCCGGTTTGACCGGGCCCGAGGTCGGGCCGGAGACGTCGACGAATCGGGCTGGCCTGTGATCGGTGCCGCGTCGGTCGCAGGCGAGATCTCACGCGGCTGGTCCGTGAGGGGCCGTCCGCTGGCCGATGATCGGACGAGAACAACAGAACAGCGGACTACGCACGTAGACGCGCTGAGGGATCTATTCGCGGACGCGGGTTCGACTCCCGCCGGCTCCATGAACGAGACGGGCGCCGCGGCGTGGCGCCCGTCTCTCTTTCCCCTCACCGTGCCGCCCGTTCCAGACACGACCTTGGCCGCGGTCAGAACACGTCCACGTTCACCTCCGGGCGGTAGCGCCGTGGATTCGTCCGGATGTCGTTGATCAGCCGCCGGAGGTCGAGCACGGCGCGGAGCAGCTCGTCGTACAGCGCGGGATCGGTGAGGAGGCGGCCGAGCGCGCCTTGCTGGCCGTTCGCGCCGTCGAGCATCCCGGACAGCCCCATCAGAGCCGTGTCCGCGCGGCCCACCGTTGCCAGCAGATGGCGATACAGAGAATCACTGCGGAGCAGTTGCCCGAGCGCACCCCCGCCATGGAGCAGCAACGCTCCTACGCTGTCCACCCGGGCGATCGCCCGGTCGAGCTGCTCGTAGAGCGCCGGGTCCCGGATCAGCCGGCCGAGCGTGCCGTCCATCCGGTTGAGCTCGCGCAGCGCTGTTTCGAGCTGCGCAGCCCCGGCCTCGAGCCGGCCATAGAGGTCGTCGTCGGTGAGGAGCATCCCCAGCGTCCCCTCGCCGCGCTCCAGCTTCAGCGTGAGTGCGTACATGTTGCGTACGAGGAGGTGGGTTTGCTCGAGAACATCCGCGGCGGTGGCGAGGATCTCCTCCATTTCGGGCGGCGGTACAGACCGAAGTGTGTCGCCCGGCAGCAGAACGCGTGCTTCGGGCGTGCCCGGCGCGACATCCACGAACCGATCGCCCAGCAACCCCTGCGTGCGCAGCCGCGCCTGCGAGTTCTCGCGGATCTGGTCCTGCACGTCCTTTGCGATGGAGAGCGTCAGCACGACGTGGTTGCCGCCGGTCTTCCGTTCCATCGGGATGAAGTCGATGCGCTTCACATGTCCGACCCGCTGGCCTGCCAGCGTCACCGGCGAGCCTTCGCTGATGCCCCCGGCGTTGGGGAACAGCGCGATCAGCTCGTAGCGCGGCGCGAAGATGTCGAAGAGCTCGCCCACCCGGAGAATGCCGTACGCGAGGAGCGCCAGCGCCACGATCAGCAGGGCGCCCACGCGTACTTCCCGCCACTCGAGCACGCCTCCGCGGATGGTGCGCCGCGCCATGCTCAGGCCGCCTCGATGAAGGCGCGGATGTAGGGGTCATCCGCCGCGACCAGCTCGTCCGGCGTGCCGTCGAACTGGATCCGGCCATCTCGCAACAGGTTGACGCGCGACGCGATCTTGAACCCGGCTCGCAGGTCGTGTGTCACCACCACCGAGGTCACGCCCAGCTCCACCTGGAGTCTGCGGATCAGCTCGACGATCGTCTCGACGGCGAGCGGGTCCAGCCCCGCAGTCGGCTCATCGTAGAGGATGATCTCCGGGTCCGTGGCGATCGCACGCGCGATCCCGACCCGCTTTCTCATCCCGCCGGACAGCTCCGCCGGCAGCCGGGTGGCGACGCGGTCCGCGTTCAGGTCCACGAGCTCGAGTCGCTCGCGCACGATCCGTTCGATCTCGCGGTCGGGCAGCTTCGTGCTCTCGCGCAGCGGATACGCCACGTTCTCGAACACGGTGAGCGAGTCGAACAGCGCTGCACCCTGGAAGACCATCCCGATCCGCCGCCGCAGCCTCAAGACCTCGCTGAACGGGAGGCGCGTGATCTCGCGGCCGAATACCCGCACCGAGCCGCGGTCGGGGACGAGCAGACGGAGGATCAGCTTCAGAATCGTCGATTTGCCCGTCCCCGATTCACCGAGCACGAGCAGCGTCTCCCCCGCGCACACATACAGGTCGACGCCGCGGAGCACCGGTGCGTCGAAGCTGAGCCAAACATCCCGTAGCTCGATGACCTTGGGCGGATCCGAGCTCCCCCCTCTGCGTCGTCGCGCCGAAGGGCCAGCAGAGCGGTCCGGCCCACTTCGCGGCCTCAGCGCCTCGCCCACGGCGTGAGCGACTCCGGAGGTGCGGCCTGGAGGGTTGTGCTCATGGTCCGGGCGGGAGGGCCACCAGCAGGAGCTGGGTCATGAAGTAGTCTGTCGCGAAAATCAGCATCGATGCGACGACGACCGCCCTCGTCGCGCTCCGCCCGACGCCCTCCGTCCCGCCTCCCGTGTTCAGGCCGTAGTAGCTGCCGGTCAGCGCGATCAGCGCGCCGAAGACTACGGGCTTCAACAGGCCGCTGACGAAGTCGCGTGGGAAGAAATGGCCGACGAAGCCCGACTGCGCGAGGGTGAACCCCACTCCGCGTAGGTAGGTGTCCGGCGGGACTTGGACGCGGAGGGCGGCGACGATGAGGCCGCCCAGAATCCCGATGGCGTCTGCGATGATCGTGAGCAGTGGCATGGTGATCACCGCCGCCACCAGGCGGGGCGTCACCAGCTTCTTGATCGGGTCGGTGCCCATGGTCTCGAGCGCGTCGATCTGCTCCGTCACCCGCATCGCCCCCAGCTCCGCCGCGATCCCGGAGCCCGCGCGTCCCGCGACCGCGAGCGACGAGAGCACGGGCCCGAGTTCCCGGACCATCGATGCGCCCACCAAGTTGCCGATGTAGAGGGTGGCGCCGAACTTGCCCAGCTCCACCGAGCTCTGGAGGGCGAGCACCATGCCCGTGAACAGTCCGGTCAGCAGCACGATGGGTACGGATCCCACGCCGATCCGGTCCATTTGCGTAACCACGTCCCGCCAGTAGAACGGCCGGGACACCGCGAAGCGCAGCGCCCGGCCACCGAGCAGGAAGTAGTCCTGCACGCCCAGCGCCACGCCGCGCATCCACGTGTCCGCGGCGATCAGCACGCGCGCCATCGGCTCCCCGAATGCGGCGGGCGCCCGCGCTTTACAACCGCGCCGCGGCGCCCTAGCTTCAGGCCCTGCACAGTCCCGGCCCTTGCCGACACAAGTTCCGTGCCCTCAGCATTTTCGTGCAGTGAACCGTCTCGAACCCGAGTGGCTCGACGTTCTGCTCGAACGCGCACGCCAGATCCGCGTCCTCGTCGTCGGTGACCTGATGCTGGACGTCTACCTGCGCGGGTCGGCCTCCCGCATCTCGCCGGAGGCGCCCGTGCCGGTCGTGCGCGTGCGCGAGCGCTGGAGCACGCTGGGCGGCGCGGCCAACGTCGCCCGCAACGTGGTCGAGCTCGGCGCCGCCTGCGAGCTGGTCGGGTGCGTCGGCGCGGACGAGGCCGGCACCCAGCTCCTCGCCGAGGTCGAACGGGCGGGCATCGGGGCGCGCGGCATCACCGTCGTCGCTGACCGGCCGACCACGGTCAAGACCCGGCTGGTCGCCCGGAACCAGCAGATCGCCCGCTTCGACAGCGAGGTGGAGGACGATCTGGAAGGCGGCTCCGCTGACGCCCTCATCGCCGCGATCGACGAGCTCGCGGCCGGCGCCGACGTGATCGTCCTCGAGGACTACGACAAGGGTGTCCTGACGCGGGCGGTCAGCGCCGCGGCACTCGAGGCCGCCCGCCGACGGGGAGTGCCCGTCGTCGTCGACCCGAAGGAGCGTCACTTCTTCGACTACGCCGGCGCCACCGTCTTCAAGCCCAACCTGGTGGAGCTCACCACCGCGCTCCGCGCACCGGTGCATGCCGACGACCCGCGCTGGATGGAGGAGACCCGCCGCCGCCTCGGCTGCCGGAACCTCCTCGTGACGCTGGGCGAGGACGGCCTGGCGCTCGCCACCGAGGCCGGCGAGTTCGTCCGGGTGCCCACCGTGGCCCGGTCGGTGTACGACGTCTCGGGCGCCGGCGACACGGTCACGGCCGTGGTCGCCGTGGCGCTCGCCGCCGGCGCCACGCTTCCCGAGGCCGCCGTCCTTGCCAACCACGCGGCCGGCATCCAGGTCGGCAAGGCGGGCGTCTCCGCGGTGTCCGCGGACGAGTTGCGCGCCACGGTCCGCGCATACCAGAAGGTGTGAGGCGGGGCGGCTCCCGCCTCGAGGCCGAACAATGGACTCCCAGACGTGAGGAGAACGGGGTGGCAGGACTGCGCACCATCCGGACAGACCGGGCGCCCGAGGCCATCGGGCCGTACAGCCAGGCCATCGTGGCCGGCAACCTCGTGTTCACTGCCGGGCAGATCCCGTTGGACCCGGCGACGGGCGAGCTCGTGCAGGGAGACGTCGCGGCGCAGACGGAGCGGGTGATCGAGAACCTCCGGGCGATCCTCGAAGCCGCGGGCAGCTCACTGACGAAGGTCGTCAAGACCACGGTCTTCCTGGCGGACATGAACGACTTCGCGGCCATGAACGAGGTGTACGCCCGCTACTTCGGCGACCATCGTCCGGCGCGGTCCACGGTGCAGGCCGCCCGCTTGCCGCGGGACGTGCGGGTCGAGATCGAGGCGGTCGCCGTGCTCGATTGAGCGGCGGTCGGACGGCGAAGGGTCACGGGCTTGACACACCCGGCGCGGCCGGCGCATCCGTTCGCGGGTCTCCACGCGCGTGGCCGTTCCAGGGGCCGCAGGGTGGCTGGTGCCGCCTCTGATCTTCAAAATCAGCGAGGGCGGGGAAGACCTGCCCTGGTGGGTTCGATTCCCACGCGGCCCCGTTCCTGCGCCGGCCGGCGCCTTTGCGTCGTGCGCTCGCGTCCGCGGCACCTCGACAGCGCGCGGCTGTACTACCCGGCACGCCGCCCACTACGGGCAGACCGGCTCTCGCGTCAGGAGGCTCGTATCCGCATCACCGCCCTCACGCCGCAGCCCGGCCGGGCCGGACGCATCGCGGTCGAGGTGGACGGCGTGGTCCGCCTCACCACGGCCCCGGAGGTCGTGGCCGCCGCCGGCCTGCGCGTCGGTGACGAGGTGGGGGAGTCCGCCCTCGCGACCCTCGAGGAGGGCGACCTCGCCTGGCGCGTCCGCCAGGCCGCGCTGGATCTCCTCGCCCACCGCCCGCGAAGTGTGGCCGAGCTCCGGCGCCGGCTGCTGCGGAAGGGGTTCCCGGACCGCGCGGTGGACGCGTGCCTGGCGGACCTCCACGAGCGTGGCTGGCTCGACGACGACGCCTTCGCCGCGACCTTCGTCCGGGAGCGGATCCGACGCAGGCCCCGCGGACGGCGCGGCCTGCTCGCCGAGCTGCGCTCCCGCGGCGTCGGCGCCGAACGCGCCGCGCGGGTGGTGGAGGAGACGCTCGCCGAAGAGGACGTTTCGGAGCTGGAGCTCGCCCGGGCCGCCGCGAGAGCCTGGAGCCGTCGCGCCGGCCGTGTCGAGCCGGCAGCGGATCCGGCAGCGAAGCGCGAGGCGTGGCTGCGCCAGCGGCGGCGGCTCTACGCCTACCTCGCGCGCCGCGGCTTCAGCGCCGATGTCATCGGCGCTGTCGTCGCCGAGGTGACGCGGCGCCGCCAGGACTGATCTTCATCGGGAGTCGGACCCCCTGAGCCACCGTCCAACCACGTTGGCCGACACAGAGCCGATCCGGCGCAGCGCCGCGGGCGAGCGCGCCGTCGTCATCCTGAACCCGATCGCAGGCGGCGGCCGCGGGCGCCGCCTGCGCGCGGAGATCACCCGGGAGCTGGCCGCTCGCCGCATCGACTTCACCATCCAGGAGACCGCCGGCCCGGGACACGCCACGGAGCTGGCCCGCGACGCCGTTTCCGACGGCGCCGACCTGGTCCTTGCCGCCGGCGGGGACGGCACCATCCACGAGGTCGTCAACGGCCTCATGACCGCGCCGGCCGCGGCCCGTGAACCCGTGCTCGCCGTCCTGCCGGTGGGGACGGGCAACGATTTCATCAAAGCGGTGTATCCCGGCCGTGGTCTCGCCGCGGCCCTCCGCGCGCTGGACACCGGGCACGTCCGGCGACTCGATGTCGGCCGCGCGGAGTGGGACGGCGAGGTGGAATACTTCGTCAACGGCTTCGGGACCGGTGTGGACGTCGAGGTGGTCCGCCGCCTGAACCGTCTGCCCCATCTCCCCGGCCTGTGGCGGTACCTGGCGGCAGCGATCCAGGCTCTCGCCGTCTACCGGCCGGTGCCGCTCCGGCTGTCGCTGGATGGTCGCGTGCGGGAGCGGCGGACGATGCTGCTCGCGGTCGGTAACGGACCGTGTCAGGCCGGGGGGTTCTACCTCACACCCCAGGCGACGCCCGACGATCACCGGTTCGATGTCTGCATCGTGGATGAGATGAACTATCTGGAGATCGCCACGGTGCTGCCCCGCGTCTTTCGCGGCACCCACGGGCGGTCGCGGAAGGTGACGATGGAACGGGCGCGCGGCATCACGGTCGAGGGGTCGGGCGAGGGCCTGCTCTTCTTCCAGATGGATGGAGAACTGCGCCAGGCGCACGGCGCGCGTGTGCAGGTCCAGGTCGCGCCGGCGGCGTTGCCGGTCCTGGCGCCCGTCGGAGGGGCAGGGAAGTGAACGTGCTCGAGCGACTCGTCGTGCCCCTCCTCCTGCTGTTCTTCCTGGCGCCGCCGCTCGCCGCACAGGAGAAGGCCGCGAGCGACAGCGCGCGTGTCGCCGCCGCGGATTCGGCCGAGACGACGGACTCCGCCCCCACCATCACACCACGGGGTGCGCTCATCCGCTCCATCCTCGTGCCCGGCTGGGGCCAGGCCTACACCGGATCGTACTTGCGCGGCGGCGTCTACTTCGCGGCGCAAATGGGGAGCTGGTACATGCTGTTGAAGACGATGGCCCGGCTCGGCGAGGCCCGGTCCATCGAGCGGCAGCGGGTGGCCAACGTGCGGCGTGAGCTGCTGATCCGGGCGCAGAGCGACACGGCGCTCCAGCGACGCTACGCCGACCCGGCGCAGCTCGAGGCGGACATCGCAGCGGACAAGCGCGTCGAACACATCCGCAAGCTCGTTGACGCGCGGAAGGAGCAGCGCGAAGACTGGATCGCGCAGACCATCTTCTGGACGTTCGCCAGCGCCCTGGACGCGTTCGTGGGCGCGCACCTCGCCGACTTCCCGGCCGGCATCGCGGCGCAGCCCCGCGAGGGCGGCGGCGTCGAGCTACGGCTGTCTGTCCCGGCGGGGGGCAAGCCGTGAGCGGGCGGGCCGATCAACCCATCGGTGTGTTCGACTCCGGCGTCGGCGGGCTCACCGTCGTGCGCGAGCTCAGGCGGCGTCTGCCCGCCGAGGCGATCCTCTACTTCGGCGACACGGCGCGGGTGCCTTACGGATCGAAATCGCCCGCCACCGTCTGCCGCTACGCGTTCGAGGCGACGGCGTTCCTCCTGGCGCGCGGCGCCAAGATGATCATCATCGCGTGCAACACCGCCACGGCCCACGCGGTGGACATGCTCCGGGAGCGTCTCAGCGTCCCGGTGCTCGGCGTGATCGAGCCCGGCGCCCGCGCCGCGGTCCGCCAGACCCGCACCGGTCGGATCGGCGTGCTCGGCACCGCCGGCACGATCGCGTCACGGGCGTACGAACGCGAGTTGCGCCGGCTCATGCCCACGGCGGAGGTCATGGGTCAGCCGTGCCCGCTGTTCGTCCCGCTCGTCGAGGAGGGCTGGGTGGACCACCCCGCGACCCGGCTGATCGCCCGGGAATACCTCGAACCCGTCCGCCGCTTCGGCGCCGATGTCGTGATCCTCGGCTGCACCCACTACCCACTGCTGCGCCACGTGATCGCCATGCACCTGGGGGACGACGTCGCGCTGGTGGACGCCGCGGCGGAGACCGTCGCCGACGCAGAGCGAACCCTCGCCGCCGCCGGGTTGCTCCGCCAGCCGAGCCCGGCGCCCGGCCACCAGCCGGAGCACCACTTCTACGTGAGCGATTCCCCCGAGCGCTTCCTCGAGGTGGCGCGCACCTTCATCGGCGATCTGGCGGGCGACCTCCAGACCGTGGACGTCGAGGACCGTTACCGCGCGGCCTGAAGCGGCCAGCGGTGCAGGGTCGCCGTGCCTGCCGCGTCGACCGTGACGTACGTCCCGTGGTGGATCCAGTCCCCGGCGTTCAAGTAGAAGCGCCCCGGCGCGAGCTCGCGCACGGCGGGCATGTGCGCGTGCCCGCACACGACCCAGGCCAGTGACGGATCGGCCTCGAACTGCGCCGCCGCCCACGCCTCGAGGAAGCGCGCCCGCCCTCGTGCGGCTTCCCCCTGTTCACGCCCCTCCGTCCGCGACACCGCTCGCGCGAGCCGCACGCCCAGCTCCGGGTGCAGCGCACGGAAGGCGAGGATGGCGGCGCGGCTGCGCAGGACCCGTTTCAGAACGCGGTACCCCAGGTCGCCGCGCCCCAGGCCGTCGCCGTGGGCCACCAGTGCCGGCTTGCCGGCGAGCTCCGTCCGGAGCAGGCCGTCGTGGAACACGACGCCCACCTCTTCCCGCAGGAACCGGCCGCCCCATGCATCGTGGTTGCCTCCCACCAGCGTGACCGGGATGCCGGCATCGACCAGGTCCGCCAGCGCAGCCAGCACGCGGAAATGTCGGCCCGGGATGACGGTCCCGTACTCGAACCAGAAGTCGAACAGGTCGCCGTTCAGGAGCAGGGCCGCCCCGTGCTCCCCGACGTGCCGGAGGAACGCCACGAACGCACGCTCCGTCCGGTCGGGCACGGCGCCCAGGTGGATGTCGGATGCAATGAAATGCACTCCAGGCATGGGGCGCCAAGCTAGAGCGCCGCGTCGACCCCCACAAGCCCGTTGACGCCCCGCGCGGCCGAGGCGTACTATGGGCCGCTCGTTGTCCACGGGAACCAGCGTGTCCCGTCCGGGCGGTCCGGCCGAGCCCGGGTCACCGTCCGGACGGCATCGCTCTTGGTACGCTTGGTACGCTCAGTTTCAGTGACCCCCGACGGTCAGATCGCGGCCCTGGAGGCCGCCCGGCACGCGAGCGCGAGACCCTCGGGAACGGGTGGACGCCGGCCCGGCGTCAGCGAGCGCGAGGTCGGCGCGTTCGCTCCGCGCGGCGAGCTTCGCGCGGGCGGCGCGTGGCCCCGCATCACTCCTGAGACCCTGCATGGGGCGGGGGCGCGCGGCGGCTCGCGCGAGGAGCCATGACCACCCGGCGTCGCTCCGTCTCCACACTCCGCGTACGATACGCGGAAACCGACCAGATGGGGGTCGTGTACCATGCGCACTACCTCGTCTGGTGCGAGATCGGGCGCACGGACTTCCTGCGCGCCCTCGGACGGACCTACGCGGAGCTCGAGCGGGACGGCGTCTTCCTCGCCGTCACCGAGGCGCACGTCCGTTACCTCGCATCCGCTCACTACGACGAGGAGATCCGCATCGAGACCTGGATCGAGCGGGTCCAATCGCGGGCGGTGACGTTCGGCTACGAGATCAGCCGCGTCTCGCCCGCGCCGGAGACCCGGCTCGCGGTCGCGACGACGACGCTCGTCGCCCTGGATTCGCAAGGCGCGCCCGTGAGGCTGCCGCCGGACGTGCTCCAGGCCTTGCGTGATGCCTCGACGCCCGCTCCGTGACCGCACGCCCGCTGTCCTGCTCCTCCTCGGCACGTGGGTGGCGTGCGCCACCGCGCCGCCGCCACCGCCCGCGCCTGCGCCTGCGCCTGCTCCGCGCCTCACGGATGCCGACATCGATGCCCTCGCCGATCTGCTCCGCCTGGAGGACCGCCGCGAGTACGACGGGGCGGCGTTGCGCGCCGGCCTTCAGCACCCCAACCCCCACGTCCGCCGCCGCGCGGCGCTGGCCGTCGGCCGCATCGGCGACCGACGCGGCACCCCGCTCCTGCTGGACGCCCTGACGGATACCAGCGCCCTCGTGCGCGCCGATGCCGCCTTCGCCCTGGGCCTGTTGCGGGACTCGTCTGCGGTCGTCGTGCATGCCCTGGCGGCGTTGGCGCGGAGCGGCGGCGAACCGCCAACGACCGCCATCGCGGAGGGCGGCGGCACGCCGGGCGAGTCGGCACCCCCGGCGCCAGGGAGGGCGGGCAGCCGTCCGGCGAGCGACCCGGCCGCCGATTCGGCCGTCGCCGCAGCCGTGGAAGCCGTCGGTGCGCTGGGCAAGCTGGGTTCGGCGCATGCGCGCGATGAAGTCTATGCACTGCTGCGCTCGGCCCTCGCGGCGGAAAGGCCCGACGCGGGGGCGCCGCCGGCTCCCGTGGTCGCCGAAGCGTTGCTTGCCGTCTGGCGACTCCCGCGCGCGCCGGATCTCGCCTCGCTGGTCCAGCCGTTCACGTCGTCCTCCGTGGACCACGAGCTACGCTGGCGCGCCGTCTACGCCCTCGCGCGGGCAGGAGACCCTCGAGGCGTGGACGCGCTCCTCGCCGCGCTCCACGATCCGGATCCGCTCGTCCGCTCCCTCGCCGCCCGCGGCCTCCGTGCGCCGGTCGTGGACTCCGCCGGTCGCCGCGACCCGGCGCGCGACGCGCTCCTCCTCGCCCTCAATGACCAGCACCCCCACGTCCGCATCGACGCGCTGCGCGCCCTCGCCACGTTCGGCGACGAGACGCTCGTACGCGCCGTCGCACAGCGCCTGGCCGACGGGGACACGAACGTCGTCGTCGCCGCGGTCGAAACCCTGGGCGCGCTGGGTGGGGCGTACGCCGCGGCGCTGGTGGAGCCCCTTGCGCTCGACGGCGCCGTGCGCCTGTCCCTGCGCGCCGCCGCGCTCGCCGCGCTGGTCCGGGTCCACTCAGCCCGCGGCGCGTCCGCCGCCGAGACGTTCGCGGCGTCGGGTGACTGGCTGGCCCGGCTTTACGCGGCGCGCGCCCTCGGCGCCGGGCGCTGGGCGCACGTCGGAGCACTGCTGCGCCGCCTCGCCGCGGACCCGGACCCCCGCGTGCAGGCCGCCGCCCTCGTCAGCGTCTCCCGTCTGGCTGCGGACACAATCCCGGGTGCTCGGGCGTTGTACATCCAGGGGCTCGGCTCGCCGGATCCGGTGGTCCGTGCCGCCGCTCTCGGCGGCCTGGCGCGGCGCGCCGATCCCGGCGACCTGCCGCTGCTCATGGAGGCCTACGCCGTCGCGCAGCGTGACTCGGTGAACGATGCCGCGCTGGCTGCGGTGGAGGCCCTCGGCGCGCTCGCCGCTCGCGGCGTCCCCGTCGCGCGCAGCTTCTTCCTGCGATTCCCGCGTTCGGAGGATCCTTTGGTTCGCGCCGCCGTCGCTCGACGACTGGACGATCGTGCCTGGGGCAGCACCTGGCCTGCCGAGACCGGCCGGCCAGATGCGTTCTATCGCGAGGTGATCCGCGAGCTGGTCGCGCCGGACATCGAGGACGGCGCGCGGCCACGCGTGCGTGTGCACACGGCGAACGGTTCCTTCACCATCGAGCTCTTGCCCGCCGCTGCACCCCTCACCGTGCACAACTTCCTCGCGCTCGCCAGGAGAGGGTTCTTCGACGGCGCCCGCTGGCACCGCGTCGTCCCCAACTTCGTCCTCCAGGGCGGCGATCCACGCGGGGATGGGGAGGGCGGCCCGGGCTTTGCAATCCGCGACGAGATCAACCGGATCCGGTATCTGCGGGGAACTCTCGGGATGGCGCTCTCGGGACCCGATACCGGCGGGAGCCAGTTCTTCATCGCCCATTCCCCGCAGCCCCATCTCGATGGGGGATATACCGCATTCGGTCGCGTGGTCGCCGGCTCCGAAGTCGCCGACGCCGTCGTGCAGGATGACCCGATCGTCTCGATCGAAGTGCTGCCATGAACCGATCGCTCTCCGCCGCGGCCCTCCTGGGCTGTCTCGCGCTCACGGCCCCCCTCGGCGCGCAGACCGTGCCCTTCGGCAAGAACAAGATCCAGTACCGCGACTTCGACTGGCACGTCCTCTCGGGTGAGCACGTCGACGTGTACTACTATCCCGAGGAGGAACAGCTCGCGCGGCTCACCCTGGCCTACGCGGAGGAGAGCTACCGCTTCCTGGAGCGGAAATTCCAACACCACCCGTTCCGCCGCATCCCGCTCATCGTCTACTCGTCGGACCAGCACTTCGAACAGACCAACGTCTATCCCGGTTTCATCCCCGAGGGCGTGCTCGGCTTCACCGAGTACCTGAAGCGACGCGTTGCGCTGCCGTTCCGCGGCGATTACGCACAGTTCCGCAACACGCTCCGCCATGAGCTGGTCCACGCGTTCCAGCTCTCGAAGCTGGCCGAGGTGCAGCAGCTCCACCCCGGACAGCGCCGGTTCTCGCCGCAGATGATCCACTGGTGGACCGAGGGGCTGGCAGAGTTCTGGTCCAGTGAGCAGACCACCGAGGACGACATGTACGTCCGCGACCTGGTCCTCTCGGGACGCCTGCCCTCGATCCGCGAGTTCAACTACATCTACAGCTTCTACTCGTACCCGCTGGGCGCAGAGCTGCACAAGTACCTCGCCTCGAGGTTCGGTGAGGAGTACATCGTCCACGTGTACGAGAACTACTGGAAGTATCCCACGTTCGATGCCGCGCTCGAGGCCGCCCTCGGCGTGGACCTGGACCAGCTCAGTCGTGAATGGCGCTACGAGCTCCAGCAGCGCTACTTCCCGGCCTATGCCGATCGGCCGCCGCTGGATGTCGCCGCGAAGCCCGTGATCCACCGCGGCGGCGCCAACTTCAAGCCGGCGCTCTACACGCCGCCCGGCGACAGCGTGCCCGACCTCTTGTTCCTGTCCCCCAGGAGCGGCTACACGAACATCTACAGGACGAAGCTCCACCAGGGAGAGCGCGGCGTGCGCACCGTCATCCGCGGGGAGCGGAGCGCCGAGTTCGAGTCGTTCCACGCCTACGAGTCCCGCATGGACGTCAGCCCGTCCGGCATCCTCGCCTTCGTCTCGAAGTACCTCGAGCGCGACGCGCTCTTCCTCTGGGATCTCGAACGCGGCGAGATCGTCGGGCGCTATCAATGGCCGCACCTGGTCGGCATCAAGTCGCCGGCATGGGATCCCACGGGCCAGCGCATTGTCTTCGAGGGCCTCTCGTCCGCCGGGTTCTCGGACCTCTACATCATCGACTTCCGGACCCAGGAACTGCGGGCGCTCACCAACGACCACTACCGCGACCAGGATCCGGACTGGTCGCCGGACGGCCGCACCATCGTGTTCGCCTCGGACCGGACGACCTTCGGCTCCGAGGGGTACACGAACCTCTTCCGGATCGACGTCGAGACCGGACACGTTCGGTACGTCACGTACGGCGCGTGGAACGATCGCTCGCCTCGCTGGTCACCGGACGGCTCGCGCATCCTCTTCAGCTCCGACCGGGGCGGCGTGTACGACCTCTACACCGTGGACGCGGCGGGCAACGGCCGCCAGCTCACGGCCATGACGGGCGGCGCCTTCGATCCGGAGTGGTTGCCGGATGGCAGCGGCTTCGTCTTCACGGGGTTCAGCGAGGGGATGTACCGGATCTACCGCTACGACCTCTCGCCGGACACGGCGACGTTGCCGACCATCGCACTCGCGGATGCGGCTCCTCCCGGCCTCGCGGTCGGCGACGGCCCGGCCGACCCCGATGCGCTCCCGATGGGCTGGGCGTGGACCGAGCTCGATGCGCCCATCCTCGCCAGAGCGCGGCCCACGCCCTACAACCAGTGGAGGGGATTCTCCATCGACTTCGCCGGCGGGGATGCCATCATCGCGCCCGGCATCGGCTCCGCGCAGGGCGCGCAACTGCTCGCTAGCGACATGCTCGGCAATCACATCTTCTTCCTCGGCGTGGCCGCTGCGCAGGCCCAGGACGTCGGCCAGCTCATCGACAACTTCAGCGGGCACCTCCTGTACCTGAACCTGTCGCACCGGCTGAATTACGGCGCCGGCATCTTCCGCTTCAAAGGTCTGTTCCGCGATGTGGTCTTCAACATCTACGAGGAGGAGACCTACGGCGGCTATTTCCTGGCGAGCTATCCGTTCTCCAAGTTCCACCGCGTCGAGCTGCGCCTCGGTCTCGAGTACAGCGACCGCATAGACATCGAGGATGCCTTCGACAGCGGCTTCATCGGGCCCGACCCAAGGCCGGACCCGCGGGATCTCACGCGCAAAGGCGTCCTGACGACCAACTATCTCTCCTTCGTCAAGGACAACACGCTCTGGTTGCCGACGGGGCCCATCGACGGCGAGAGGCTCAACCTCACGGCGGGTCTGGTCACCTGCTTCGACTGCACGCTGCCCAGTGAGGTGAGCGGCAACGAGGTCAAGCGCGGCGTGGCGGCGGAGAACTACGTCTTCTTCGGCGACTACCGGCGCTATTTCCGCACGTCGCTGTACAGCGCGTACGCGATCCGCCTGTTCGGCTTCTACAGCGACGGCGCCATCCCGGGTCGCGCCGTCCTCGGCGGCACACACCAGCTCCGCGGATACCCCCGCTACTCGTTGGCGGGCTCTCGCGTCTGGCTGGTCAACCAGGAATGGCGTTTCCCCATCCTCCACGGCCTCGCCTTCGCGTTCCCGTTCGGGCAGGTCCGGTTCCCCGGGATCCAGGGCGCGATCTTCGTGGATGCCGGCTCGAGCTGGCTCGAGGACCAGAAGCCGGAAGGGACGTGGGGCAGCTACGGCCTCGGCTTCCGCACTTCCCTCGGCCCGCCGCTCGTGCTGCGCCTCGACGTCGGCCGCCGCTTCAAGATCGGCTCCCACCCGCCCGTCGATTTCGGCGACAGCGACTTCGGCGACACGTTCGTGGACTTCTTCTTCGGCTTCAACTTCTGAGTCCCCGGGAAGCCCCACGCTGGTGGACCCGCCGCCGGCCGGCTCCGCCGCCGGTCGGCTCGGGGGTCCCGACGGCACGAGCGGCGGTCGGTCGGCGCTCGTCGAGGAACTCCGGCCGGGCGCGGAGCATAGGAAACGGCCATGGCGACTCGTTCCCCGCGAACGGCGCGGCCGAGGGTTGACCGCCGGGCCGGGCCCGGCTATCATCTCGCGCTACGTATACCAAGGCGCATACTGGTCCTGCTGCCGCTGCTCGCGGCGTGCGCGGCCCGCTCCGCCCCACCGCCAGGCCCCCCGGATCCGGCATCCGCACGGGCAGCCGTGGAGGCGACCGAGCCGAGGCGGACCGTCCAGCTCCTGTTCGACTGGAACCTCCGCGAACGGGACGCGCGCTTCAGCGGCCGTGGCGTCGCACGGGTCCAGCCGCCGTATCGTGCGCGGCTGGACCTGTTCGGCCCGCGCGGCGAGGGCTACCTGACCGCGGCGCTGGTGGGAGGCGACCTGCGCTTGCCGCCGGCTGTGCAGAACGCCCCGGTCCCCCCGCCGCCGCTCCTGTGGAGCGCCTTGGGCGTGCTCTGGCCGCCCCCCGGCGCCGAGCTGCTCGCGACGCAGCGGGACGGTGAGGTCCTGCGCCTCGAGTACGCGAAAGGAGCGGAGCGCTGGCGTTACCGCCTGGAGGGAGGCCGGCTCCTCTACGCCGAGTGGCTGCCCGCAGAGGGCGGGCGCCACACCGTCGAGCTCCGGCACGGGGACGGGGACGGCCCGCCCCGCGAGGCGAGATACCGCGACTGGGCCGCCTACGTGGAGCTGGTCCTGGTGCTGGATAGTGTCGAAGATGTGGAAGCGTTTCCTCCGGACATCTGGACGCCGCACGCTCCTTGAATCCGCACTGGTGCTCCCGGCGCTGATCGTTGCCGGCTGCAACTACGGATTCACCGGCGGTGGCTTCCCCTCGCACATCCGCACGGTCCACATCGAGACGTTCGAGAACGAGACCGCCCATTTCGAGCTGCAACAGCAGCTCTTCACCGCCATGCTCGAACGGTTGCCCGGCGCCCTCGGGACGAGGCCCGCGGCACGGGACCATGCAGACGCGATCATCCGCGGGCGGATCCTCCGCTACAACGACCAGGCCCAGAACTACCGGCCGGCCGACGCAGGGGGCAACGCCCGCATCCTCGAATACCAGGTCGAGATCACCCTCGAGGTCAGCATCATCGACGTAACGCGCGACCCACCCGTGATCCTCTGGAAGAGTCAGGGGCTCGTGGGACGGGGGCAGTACGCGGCGAACCAGACGGACCAGGTGGGGCGCGAGCGGGCCATCGAGCACCTGCTGCAACAGATCGTCGATGGCGCACAATCCCAGTGGTGAGCGGAGGGAGAAGAGGCGCTGCGCTCACCGCCCGACGGCCAGCACCAACCCCTAACCCCGGACACTGAACGCGATGTTCCGACGCCGGTTTCGCTTTCTGCTCCCCCTGATCCTCCTCCCGCTCCTGCTCGGCGCCGCACAGCCGGAGCACGGGGTCCGACCCGAGCACTTTTTCCTCGTGCTCATCTCCATGCTCGTGTTCGGCAAGGTCTTCGGCGAGCTGGCCGAGCGGATCGGGCAGCCCGCCGTGCTGGGCGAGCTGTTCGCGGGGGTCCTGCTCGGCGCGAGCGTTCTCGGCATCGTTCCGCCCGAAGGCCCGGTCCGCGAGATCATCACGCTCCTCGCCGAGCTCGGCGTGGCGATCCTCCTCTTCGAGATCGGACTCGAGACGGACATCAAGGAGATGTTCCGCGTCGGGCCGGCCGCAACGCTGGTCGCGCTGGTGGGCGTGGTCACACCGTTCCTGCTCGGCTTCCTCTACTGGATCCTGGTGCTGCCGGACATCGGCGCGCACGCGGCCGACATCTCGGATACGATGGTCGCCATCTTCGTGGGCGCGACGCTCACGGCGACCTCCGTCGGCATCACGGCGCGCGTGCTGACAGACCTCAACCGGATCCACACGCCCGAAGCCCGCGTCATCATTGGCGCCGCCGTGATCGACGACGTCCTCGGGCTCGTCATCCTGGCCATCGTCAGCGGCCTCGCGGCCGGCGCGGCGCTCTCGCTGTTCGGCATCGCCATGAAGTTCGCCGTCGCCGTCGGCTTCCTCGTGGCGGCGGTGATCATCGGCAACCTGATTGCGCCGCGCCTCTTCGGCCTGATCGACCGCATGCGCGTGCGCGGCGTCCTGCTCGTCAGCGCCTTCTCCTTCGCCCTGCTGTTCGCCGCGCTCGCCGGTCTGGCGGAGTCCGCCATGATCATCGGCGCGTTCGCGGCCGGCATCGTGCTGAGCTCGACCAGGCAGCACCACGTCATTGCGGAGCGCATCCAGCCCGTGGCGGACATTCTGACGCCGATCTTCTTCGTCAGCGTCGGCACGTCCGTGGACGTGTCGTTGTTCCTGCCCTGGAGCGAGGCGTTCAACCCCTCTGTCCTCGCCGTGGGCGGCGCGCTGCTCGTGCTCGCTGTCATCGGCAAGGTGGCCAGCGGCTTCAGCGTGGGCTACGGCCGCAACAAGCTCAGCCACCTGGCGATCGGGGTCGGGATGGTGCCGCGCGGCGAGGTCGGGCTCATCTTCGCGGACCTCGGGTTGCGGCGGGGGATCCTCTCCTCCGAGGTGTTCAGCGCCGTCCTCATCATGGTGATGCTGACGACCTTCATCGCGCCGCCGCTCCTCAAGGTCGTCTTCCGGCGGACCGCCGCCGCGCCGGGATCCCAGCCCGCCTCGGCCCACGGCGAGGCGGCGGAGCTGCCGGCGGCGAGCCCATGACCGTCCGGCTGGGTTCGCGCGGCAGCGCGCTGGCGCGTTGGCAGGCCGAGCACGTCCGCAGGGCGCTGGCGGCGGCCGCGCCGGGCCTGGCGGTCGAGATCGTCATCCTCCGGACCACCGGCGACAGGATCCACGACGTTCCCCTGTCGCGGATCGGCGGCACCGGGCTCTTCACCAAGGAGGTCGACGACGCGCTCCTGGACGGGAGGATCGATGCCGCCGTCCATTCCCTGAAGGACGTGCCGACGCGGCTGCCGCCCGGGATCGTGCTGGGGGCGATCCTGGAGCGGGCCGACCCGGCGGACGCGCTCGTCGTCGCGCCCGGCTTGCCCGCGACCCTCGCCGCGCTCCCGCCGGGAGCACGCGTCGGCACCAGTTCGTTGCGGCGTCGGGCCCAGCTCCTGGCCCTGCGGCCCGACCTCACCGTCGTCGACCTGAGGGGAAACCTGGACACGCGCCTCGCGCGCGTCTCCGCCGGGGACTACGATGCGGCGATCGTGGCGCGGGCCGGGCTGGAGCGGCTCGGCCGGCGAGACGCCATCGCCTCGGTCCTCGGCCCGCCGCACTGGCTGCCGGCGGTCGGGCAGGGAGCGCTCGCGGTCGCGGTCCGCGAATCGGACCGCGAGCTCGGCGCGATCGTCGCGCGGCTGAACCACGAACCGACGGCCGCCGCCGTCGCCGCCGAGCGGGCGTTCCTCCGCACGTTGCAGGGCGGCTGCCAGGTCCCCGTCGGCGCCCTCGCCACCGTCGCGCCCGATGGGACGCTCCGCCTGGACGGCTTCATCGCGACGCTCGACGGGTCCGCGCTGGTCCGGGGCTCGCACGACGGGCTGGCCGCGGAGGCGGAAGCGATCGGCGTCCGCCTGGCGGAAGACCTGCTGCGACGCGGCGGATCGTCGATGCTCGCCGCGCTCCGCCCGCCGGCCGCGGACGCCGACTCTGACCCGGGCGAACCATGAGCGCACTCACGCCACCGGCCGCGAAGATCCTCGATCGCGCGGAGCTCCTGCGCCGTTTCGGCCGTCCGCGCAGCATGCGGCTCGTGTTCACGAACGGCTGCTTCGACCTCCTCCACCGCGGCCACGTCGAGTATCTCTTCGAGGCCCGGTCATTGGGCGATGCGCTCGTCGTCGCCATCAATTCGGACGCATCGGTGCGCCGGCTCAAAGGGGCGGAGCGGCCGCTCGTGCCCGCCGCCGACCGCGCCCTCCTCGTCGCCGCACTGGCGTGCGTGGACGCAGTGACCATCTTCGACGAGGACACACCCCGCGACCTCATCGCCGCGCTGCTCCCCGATGTCCTGGTGAAGGGCGCGGACTACTCGCTCGATGAGGTCGTCGGACGGACGGAGGTCGAGGCCGCGGGCGGCTCGGTGGTGCTCGTGCCGTTGCGGCCCGGTTACTCGACCACCGGCCTGGTGCGGCGGATCAGGGGAAAGGAGCAGTGACGATGTCCAACCGTCCGGATGGACGTGCGGCGGACGCGCTGCGGCCCGTGGAGCTCATCCGCGGAGCCGCGCGGAACGCGGAAGGCTCGTGCCTGATCTCCCTGGGTGGGACGCGCGTGCTCTGCACGGCCAGCGTCGAGGATGGCGTGCCCGAGTGGCGCCGCGGCAGCGGGAGCGGCTGGGTGACCGCCGAGTACGCCATGCTGCCGCGGGCCACGGGGACGCGCACGCCCCGCGAGCGCGGCAAGATCGGCGGCCGGACGCAGGAGATCCAGCGGTTGATCGGCCGCGCTCTGCGCGCCGCCGTGGACCTGACGCGTCTCGGCGAGCGCACCATCATCGTCGACTGCGACGTCCTGGACGCCGACGGCGGGACGCGGACCGCCGCGATCACCGGTGGCGCGGTGGCGCTCCACGAGGCGTGTACCTGGCTCCTCGAGCACGACCTGGTCGAGGAGTTCCCGATGCGCGAGCTCGTCGCCGCGGTGAGCGTCGGCATCGTGGAAGGGGAGCCCGTCCTGGACCTCGAGTACAGCGAGGATTCCTCTGCCGAGGTCGACATGAACATCGTGGGCCTGGAGAGCGGGCTGCTGGTGGAGGTTCAAGGGACCGCCGAGCGAGGCGGGTTCGGGCGCCCGGAACTCGACCGGCTCCTCGAACTCGCGGCCCGCGGGCTGGAGCGGCTGTTCGAGGCGCAGCGGCGGGTCCTCGGGATCTGACCATGCGCGTCCTGCTCGCCACCCGGAGCGGCGACAAGGCCCGCGAGATCCGGGAGATCCTCGCCTCGGTCCCCGGCCTCACGCTGCTCACCCTGAGCGACCTGGGGATCGAGCCCGACGCAGCCGAAGAGGAACTCGAGGCGTTCGAGACGTTCCAGGAGAACGCCGCGGCCAAGGCGCGGCACTTTGCCCGCCTGACTTCGCTCCCGGTCCTCGCGGACGACTCGGGGCTGCGCGTGGACGCCCTGGGCGGCGCGCCCGGCGTCCGGACCAAGCGCTTCTCGGGCCGGACGGATCTCATCGGCCGGGACCTGGACGAGGCGAACAACCTCGTCCTGCTCGAACGGCTCCGCGGCGTGCCGCCGGAGGCGCGCGGCGCGCGCTACGTCTGCGCCGCCGTGCTCGCCTTCCCGGACGGCCGCATCGTGGCCGGCCTGGGGTCGTGCCGCGGCGAGATCGCGACGGCGCCGCGCGGCACGGGCGGGTTCGGGTACGACCCTCTCTTCTACGTGCCGGCCCTGGGGCGCACGTTCGCGGAGGTCTCTGCACAGGAGAAGAACCGGATCAGCCACCGCTCGCGGGCGTTCCGGGCGCTCG
This sequence comes from bacterium, assembly GCA_003242735.1. Taxonomy (NCBI): domain Bacteria; species bacterium. The sequence goes on from QGVH01000030.1 coordinate 43,475, forward strand.
CGGCGCAGCGGACGGGCTGGACGCGGGCGGGCGGTCCGCTATAGATTTGGGGGCGGGCGGGAATCCAAAAACATCTGGTTTCTGGCCGGCCTCGGCCCCTTGACTCCGCCCGGCGCTCGTGATAGAATATTGTGCTCCCAGCGGGGCGTGGCGCAGCCCGGTTAGCGCGCCTGCTTTGGGAGCAGGAGGTCGTCAGTTCGAATCTGACCGCCCCGACTCGAAAGCGGGTGTCCGTCAAGGCATTTGCGCCCGTAGCTCAGCTGGATAGAGCAGCGGCCTTCTAAGCCGCGGGTCATAGGTTCGAATCCTATCGGGCGCGCTGCCCGGGCGCCGGGGCGCCGGGGCCGCTGACGGTGGGCGTAGCTCAGTCGGTTAGAGCGCCAGGTTGTGGCCCTGGAGGTCGCCGGTTCGAATCCGGTCGCTCACCCCTGGATGGTAGTGCCGGGCACTTGGATGGACGATACGCGCCGCTAGCTCAACTGGCAGAGCAGGGGACTCTTAATCCCAAGGTTCTAGGTTCGACTCCTAGGCGGCGCACTTAACCAGACAACGGGATGCCCGGGATTGACACGGCGACCGGTCCGTGTTAAGATTTCTGGGCTAGTCTCCGACCTCCGATGCCGGAGGTTCCGGGCTGTTTGAAAACCGAGGTTCGGTGGATCGGGTGGCCCACGTCCGGGGGTGCTACTTCCCCCGGCCTTTGAGTGGGAACCAAAGTAGATTCCGGACGGCGTCGTATTTGACGCGTTCGGTTGGGCTAGAGGTTGAGCTTTCTTTTTGGAGAGTTTGATCCTGGCTCAGGACGAACGCTGGCGGCGTGCCTAACACATGCAAGTCGTGCGAGGACAGTGCCTTCGGGTGCTGAGCCGAGCGGCGGACGGGTGAGTAACACGTGAGCAACCCAACCCGGTGCGGGGGATAACCCGGGGAAACTCGGGCTAATACCGCATGGTCCCTCTGGTTCGCATGGGCCGGGGGGGAAAGGTGGCCTCTCGAAGAAGCTGCTGTGCCGGGAGGGGCTCGCGGCCTATCAGCTAGTTGGTGGGGTAACGGCCCACCAAGGCGACGACGGGTAGCGGGTCTGAGAGGACGGCCCGCCACATTGGGACTGAGACACGGCCCAGACTCCTACGGGAGGCAGCAGTGGGGAATCTT